>JAWWOL010000359.1:0-4821 GCA_033851695.1 Frankiales bacterium | reverse complement strand
GCCCGCCAGCCGATGTGCTCGACCCGCGCGTACTCGATGCCATTGAGGACGGCGAGAACCGTTGCCAGCATGGCAATTGCGGCCACGGATGGCAGCACGGCCGCAAGGGGCAGCAGGGCGAGCACGCATGCTGCTGCCGTCAACCGGGTCCAGGACATCAGCCGGAACATCCGCCAGCGGGTGTAGCCGAAGGTGGCCAGGAACAGTGCCGAGCCGCCGTACAGGAACCCGGCGGTGCTGAAACCCAGGCCGGCGGTTGGCCGGGTGACCGCGCCGCGCATCCCGACAGCGACCGTGATGATGGAGGCGATGAACGACAGGTGCCCGTACGAGAGCACCGGGCGGGTGATGTCGACCTGCACCTGGGCGGTGGCGAGGGCATGCCGCACGGCGTCAGCAGCGAACTGGAAGTAGACCCACCACAGACCGCAACAGGCGGCAAATGCCAGCGCCACAGTGAACCCGGTGCTCACCTCGAGCGGTCCTCTGGCCTCCGCGGCGGCGCCGATCGTGACGACGGACTCGCCGAGCGCGATGAGGACGAAGGAGCCGAACCGCTCGGCGAGATGGCTTGCGTCGTAGCGGAAACCGCTCAGCCGCTTGCGGAAAAGTGTCGGCGTGGACAGGTCGAGCAGCGCGGCAGCCGCCCAGACGGCGAGCCGGCCATGGGACGGCAGCAGCGCACCGAGTGTGAGCAGCGGTCCGGTCACCACGATGCTGACTGTGTAGGGGTTCCAGACCAACCCGTAGCGGCGGAGCAGGGGGAGGCCCAGGATCAGCCGGCCGGCCCAGTAGGCGAGGGCGAACAACGCGCCCCGGCTGCCGAACGCGTAGGGGATGGCCAGCGCCATGAACAGGCCGGACAGCGCGACCCCGAACATGCTGAGCCGAAGCGCCGGCCGGTTGACGTCGCGGAGGTTGGCCTGCAGCGAGGTGCCGACCCAGACCCAGAAGACCGGAACGAAGAGCACGAAGGCGCGCAGCAGGCCGAGGCCGCGGTGGTCCTCGGTCAGCCGGCTGGACACCTCGGTCACGGCGAAGACGAACACCAGGTCGAAGAACAGCTCGGCCCAGCTGACCCGCTTCTCCGGCTGCTCCTGCTCGGACATCGGCCCCCGCCCACGTGAAAAGGGGACGGCCGGTTGGCCGTCCCCTTCCACGCTAGTCAATGCTCGTCAGGGCCGGTCAGGGCCAGTCAAATGCTAGTGACCCAGCAGCGGTGACAGGCTCGAGATGAGGCTGTGCGCGTCAGAGTCCTGGCTGATCTCCCAGGCGAAGGCACCGCGCAGGTGCAGCGCCTGGACCAGGGCAGCTCGGTCACCGACGGACGACGGGCTGTCGTACGAGATGAAGGTCGGCGTGGTCAGTGGTCCTGCGGCGAGCTGGTGGGTGGCCGCCGGGTTGAACAGCCACGGCTCGGCCGTCGTCCGCGAGGTGTTCAGCGACCAGCCGCTCGCGGCGGCGGTCTTGTGCCCGCTGGCATCGAGCAGGCCGGCCTGGTCGACCAGGCTGTGGTAGGTCGGCGTCGGTGTCTGGTCCCACTGCAGTGAGTTGATGTCCAGGCCCGTGTTGTCGAAGCTCTGGTAGAGCCCCTTGTTGGCAGTGCCGGTCCCGATGTACTGCTTGCCGTAGAACGGCACGCCCACGTTGATCTTGTCCGGCGCGACCCCCTGGCGCAGGTAGTAGGCGACGGTGCCGGCCGTGGACCAGGTCGGGTCGAGGCCCGGGTTGGGGCTGCGCGGGTCGTAGAACAGCGGCGAGTTGAAGTCCGTCGCGGGGTCGAAGGCGCCGTGGAAGTCGTAGGTCATCACGTTGTCGTAGTCGAGGATCTTGCTGACCGCGTTCAGCTCGAAGTACTTGTTCGAGTTCTGGGCGGCGGGCAGGGCGGCCGTGAGCAGGTAGTGCTTGCTGCTGGCCGCGCCGGCGGCGTCGAGCTGCTTGCGGAACTCCTGGAAGAGCAGCGTTGCGTTGTGCCGGTCGGCAGGCGAGTTGACGTTGCCGGCCCCGACCGCGGTGGGGTACTCCCAGTCGACGTCGATGCCGTCGAAGAGCCCTGCTGCTGCGCCGATCCCGTCGCCGGTGATCCAGTCGGGAGCGAGGTTTCCCTTGATGAACGTGTCGATGCACGAGCTCACGAACGCGGCGCGGGTGGCCGGGGTCGCGGCCGCCTGGGAGAAGCCGTTGGACAGGCTCCAACCGCCGATCGAGATCAGCACCTTGAGGCTCTTGCCCTTGGCGGCCTGGACCTGCTTGAGCTTGAGCAGCTGGGAGAAGTTGCCGGAGAGCTTCGGGGTGGTGATGCTCGGGTCGACGTCCTTGGTCGGCGTCCGCTCGTAGTCGGCCCAGGGGTCCACCGCACCGCAGGTGACCGCGCCGGTTGCCGGGTCGATGACCGGCTTGCCGAAGGCGTACAGGATCGTGTTCAGCTTGTCGGCCGGGATGTCCGCGACCTCGTAGCCACGGCCGTAGACGTCCCAGTCGGCGAAGTAGGCGGACACCACCTTGCCGTTGTCCGCGTGCTCGGTCTCTCTGTGCTCCGCACTTGCCGATGCCGGCGTGGCGATCGTCAGGGCGGCAGTGGTGACACCGGCACATGCGACAGCCAGCCAGCGCTTCGTTCCCAGCATGGGCTCTCCCGAGACAGGCGCCTGTGGGACTGGTATAGACCACTAGGCGATGGGGCACACCATTTCCCACCGGCCGCACGGTTGTCAAGACCGAAGGCAAAACTTTGGTCTAGACCTTGACAGGCCCATTGGTCTAGTCCACTTTGAGGCATTCCGGCGGAGATGTCCCCCGGCCCGCGACGTCCAGCCCGAAAGAGGCGATTCGATTGCGCAGAGGTTCCGGAGTTGTTGCGGCCGTGACGTCGTCAGCGGTGGTGATCGCTGCTGCGCTCGCTGTTCCTGTCGCGGGGGCCGTCAACGCCGTTCCGGCCGTCGCCGCAACGGGGGGCATCAGCACGCCGACCGGGGTCCACGTGACGACCACCTCGAGCAGCTCGGTCACCCTCGCCTGGTCGGCGTCCACGGTCAGCGACTCCTCGGGGGACTCCGCCGCCTACTACGTACTCAACGGGACCAACGTCGTCGCCACCTCGATGGGGACGTCGGTGACCGTCAGCTCCCTCAAGCCGGCCACGTCGTACACCCTGAGCGTCCAGGCCTATGACCAGGCCGGGAGCAGCTCGACGGCCAGTGGCGCGGTGACGGCCACGACGTCGGCAGCCGGCTCGGCCGGCTACTACAAGACCGCGTACTTCGCGCAGTGGGGGGTCTACGGCGACCAGTACTACGTCTCGAACGTCGACACGACCGGGGTTGCCGACAAGGTTTCCAGCCTCATCTACGCGTTCCAGAACATCGATCCGGCCAACCTCACCTGCTTCGAAGCGATCAAGGCCTCCGACTCGACCAACGAGTCCAACCCGAACGCAGGTGACGGCGCCGCGGACGCGTACGCGGACTACCAGAGCACCAACGTCGGGAGCGTCGACGGGACCGCGGCGTCGTGGAGCCAGCCGCTGAAGGGCAACTTCAACCAGCTGCGCGAGCTCAAGGTCAAGCACCCCAACCTCAAGGTGCTGGTCTCGATCGGCGGCTGGACCTTCTCCAAGTACTTCTCCGATGTGGCGGCCACGGCAGCGAGCCGGCAGAAGTTCGTCAGCTCCTGCCTCGACATGTTCATCAAGGGCAACCTCCCGGCTGTCGGCGGCGACACCTCCGGAGGTCCGGCCTCCGCCGCCGGCATCTTCGACGGCATCGACATCGACTGGGAGTATCCCGGCGCGGCCGGCCACACCGGCAACCACGTCAGCCCGGCCGACAAGGCGAACTACACCCTGCTGCTGCAGGAGTTCCGCAACCAGCTGGACGCGTACGGTGCCACGATCGGCAAGCGTTACACGCTGTCGGCGGCCGTCGGCGCCGGCCAGGACAAGCTGGCCCAGGTCGAGACCAACAAGATCGGCAACTACCTCGACTACGCGGACGCGATGACGTACGACATGCACGGTGCGTGGGACGCGACCGGGCCGACCAACCTGCAGGACCCGCTCTACCAGTCGCCCTCCGACCCCTCGACGAACATCCCGCCGGGCAACGAGAAGTACAGCATCGACACCACGGTCAAGGCGTTCACCACGGGCTTGGCCGACTACGGCATCCCCGGCGGCTTCCCGGCGAGCAAGCTGGTGATGGGCTTCCCGCTCTACTATCGCGGCTGGACCGGGGTTCCGGCGGGCTCCAACCACGGGCTCTACCAGTCGGCGACCGGGCCGACCGCGGCCCAGGCGCACAGCCAGACGGCAGGCACGGCGTTCTACAACGAGATCTCCGCGCAGGTGGCGGCAGACTCCTTCTACGACTCGACCACGATGGCCGCCTGGGTCTATGACGGGACGAACTTCTGGACCGGGGACACGCCGACCTCGATCGCCGCCAAGGACAGCTACCTCAAGAGCAAGGGCCTGGCCGGCGCCATGATGTGGTCGCTGGAGAACTCCGACCCGGGGACGACGCTGCTGAACGCGATCGTCAACGGCCTGAGCGGTGGCACGACGACGCCGCCACCCACCACCACAGCGCCGCCCACCACGACGGCGCCGCCCACCACGACGGCGCCGCCCACCACCACGAAGCCGCCGGGCACCTGTTCGGCTCCTGCTTACAACAACGCGACCGCGTACACCGGGGGGCAGCAGGTGTCGTACAACGGGCACTCCTGGACGGCGAAGTGGTGGACCCAGGGCGAGGCGCCCAGCACCGGCGGGTCGGGTGTGTGGACCGACAACGGTCCGTGCGGCGGCACCACGTCCGCACC
>JAWWOL010000319.1:0-11626 GCA_033851695.1 Frankiales bacterium | reverse complement strand
TCGCCGGGGCGTACGAGGAGATGTTCGCCGGCCTGAGCTCCGACCCGGGCGAGGTGCTCGCCCAGACGTTCGACGAGTGCCACGACGAGCTGGTCCTGGTCAAGGACATCGCCGTCTACTCGGTCTGTGAGCACCACCTGCTGCCGTTCCACGGGGTGGCGCACGTGGGCTACATCCCCAACGAGTCCGGGCACATCACCGGTCTGTCCAAGCTGGCCCGGCTGGTCGACGGCTTCGCCCGCCGGCCGCAGGTCCAGGAGCGGCTGACCAGCCAGGTCGCCGACGCGATCAACGACCGGCTCACCCCCCGCGGCGTGATCGTCGTCGTCGAGGCCGAGCATCTGTGCATGTCCATGCGAGGGGTACGCAAGCCGGGCTCGCGTACCGTCACCTCGGCGGTCCGGGGGGCGTTCCGGGACTCTCCCTCCACCCGCGCCGAGGCGATGAGTCTCATCATCGGGCGGTGAACGCGGACATGGACACGCCGGTCACCGGACGGTCCGCGGTGGGCAGCGAAGGACTCGACCTCAACCCGCTCGAGGTCCCCGAGGGTCTCGACCGCTGGCTGCCGTTCAGCGAGCGGCGGACCCGGCACACCTGGGTGCCCCGGCTGGCTGCGTTCCTGGCCGCCTTCATCGGGCTGGTCGACCTGGCGAGCGCGCTGACCCGGCCGTTCCACAGCCGCCTGGTCGAGCTCAGCAAGATCGTCCCCGGGGCGCTGACCCGCTCCGCCGCCGCGGCGACGGTCGTCACCGGGCTGCTGCTGCTGATGCTGGCCAAGGGGCTGCGTCGCCGCAAGCACCGGGCCTGGCAGGGCGCTTGCCTGCTGCTGATCGCCAGCGTGGCGTTCCACATCGTCAAGGGCCTTGACTTCGAGGAGGCCGTGGTCGCCCTGCTGTTGCTGGCGGTGCTGGTCTACTACCGGCGTGACTTCTACGCCGTGGGCGATCCGCGGACGAGATGGAGCGCCCTCGGAGCCTTCGTCGGGCTGTTCGTCGTCAACACCGCCGTCGCCTACTTCCTCATCGAGACGCAGCGCCGTGGCCTGATCGGGCCGCACAGCACCTGGCAGGAGCTGCAGCACATCTGGCTCGGCATGGTCGGGATCACCGGGCCGCTGCAGTTCGCGCACGAGCAGCTCGGGGACATCGTGGGCGACGTCACCCTGGCGCTGGGCATCCTGCTCGCGGTCGTGACGGCCTACCTCGGCCTGCGCACCCCCGAGCCGCCCGGCCTGCTCGGGCCCGAGGACGAGCGCAGGTTGCGCGACCTGCTCGAAGCGCAAGGTGCCCGGGACTCGCTCGGCTACTTCGCCCTCCGCCGCGACAAGAGCGTGCTCTGGTCGACCTCCGGCAAGGCCGCGATCGCCTATCGGGTCGTCTCCGGGGTGATGCTGGCCAGCGGTGACCCGATCGGCGACCCTGAGGCGTGGCCGGGTGCCATCCGCCGTTTCCTCGAGGAGGCCGATCGGCATGCCTGGGTGCCGGCCGTGATGGGCTGCAGCGAGGCAGGCGGTGAGGTCTGGACCCGCGAGAGCGGGATGGACGCCCTCGAGCTCGGTGACGAGGCCATCGTCGAGGTGTGCCGCTTTTCCCTGCAGGGCAGGCAGATGCGCAACGTCCGCCAGATGGTGAGCCGGGTCGAGCGGGCCGGCTACACCACGTCGATCCGCCGGGTCGGCGACATCGGCGAGGCCGAGCGGGCGCATCTCCGCGAGCAGACCCGCTCCTGGCGCGGCACCGAGACCGAGCGCGGCTTCTCCATGGCCCTGGGGCGTTTCGGTGATCCGGCCGACGACTGCTGCGTCGCGGTGATGGCGTTCAAGGACGACCGGCTGCGGGCGCTGCTGCACTTCGTGCCGTGGGGCAGCGACGGGCTGTCCCTCGACCTGATGGTCCGCGACCGTACGGCCGAGGCCGGCCTCAACGAGATGCTCATCACGGCCGCCCTGAAGGCCGCGCCGGAGCTGGGCATCAACCGTCTCTCACTCAACTTCGCGGTGTTCCGCTCGGCGATGGAGCGCGGTGGCAAGCTTGGCGCGGGCCCGGTGCTCCGGCTCTGGCGCTCCTTCCTGGTCTTCGTGTCGCGGTGGTTCCAGATCGAGTCGCTCTACCGGTTCAACGCGAAGTTCAGCCCGGACTGGGAGCCGCGGTTCGTCTGCTACCCCACGGTGCGCGACGTGCCCCGCATCGCGATCGCGGCCCTCGAGGCTGAGGCGTTCATCGTCTGGCCGAGGCCGCGGCTGCGCTTCGTCCGCCGGTTGGTGGGGAGCGGGTCGGCATGACCGAGCTCGCCGGCTTCCCGGTCCTCGATCGATGCCGGGTGTTCGCCGTCATCAACGTCACGCCGGACTCGTTCTCCGACGGTGGGCTGCACGATGACTGGGCAGCCGCCGTACGCCACGGGCTTTCGATGCTGAACGCCGGCGCGGACGTCCTCGACGTCGGTGGCGAGTCGACCCGGCCTGGTGCGGCCAGGGTCTCCGAGCTGACCGAGATCGCGAGGGTCGTGCCCGTGGTCGAGGGCCTGGTCGCGGCCGGGGCGATCGTCAGCATCGACACCATGCGTTCCGCGGTCGCCCGGGCAGCGCTCGAGGCCGGGGCCCGCATGGTCAACGACGTGTCCGGCGGCCTCGCCGACCCCGACCTGCCCAAGCTGGTCGGCGACACGGGGGTCCCGTACGTGCTGATGCACTGGCGCGGGCCCAGCGAGACGATGCAGCAGCACGCCGTCTACGGCGACGTGGTCGCCGAGGTGCGGGCAGAGCTCGAGCAGCGCGTCGAGGCCGTGGTCGCCGCGGGGGTGGCGCTGGACCAGATCGTCCTCGACCCGGGGATCGGGTTCGCCAAGTCGGCTGAGCACAACTGGACCCTGCTCGCCGAGCTGCCCGCCCTGCTCGAGCTGGGCCGGCCGGTGATGGTCGGGGCGTCCCGCAAGGCGTTCCTCGGTAAGCTGCTCGCCAGCGATCCCGACGTGCCGCGCCCGGTCGGCGAGCGCGAGGACGCCACCACCGCCGTGACCGCGCTGGCAGCCCACGCCGGAGCGTGGGCCGTCCGCGTGCACGAGGCCCGCCCTGCCGCGGACGCCGTGCTGGTCGCGCAGGCCGTGCGCGCACACGAACGGAGAGAGCGGTGAGCGACGTGATCGCCCTGCGCGGGCTCGCCTGCCACGGCCGGCACGGCGTCTATGCCGACGAGCGGCGGGACGGGCAGACGTTCGTGGTGGATGCCCTGCTGATGCTGGACACCCGCGACGCGGCGTCGAGCGACGCGCTCGCCGACACGGTGGACTACGGCGCGCTGGCGCAGGCCCTGGCCGCCGTCATCGAGGGCGAGCCGGTCGACCTGCTCGAGACCCTGGCCGCCCGGCTCGTGGCCGTCTGCCTCGGCGACCCACGGGTCGACGAGGCAGAGGTGACCGTGCACAAGCCGCAGGCCCCGATCCCCTTGTCCTTCACGGATGTCGCAGTCACCGTACGCCGGAGGCGTTCTCCATGAGCCGCGTCGTCTTCGCCCTCGGGGCCAACCTCGGGGAGCCGTACGCCATGCTCTGCGAGGCGCTGACTTTGCTTGCCGCGCATGACGAGTGGACGCTGACCGCGGTCTCCTCGGTCTACGTCACCGACCCGGTCGGCGGCCCCGAGGGGCAACCGCCCTTCTTCAACGCGGTCGGTCTCGCCGAGGTGCCGTTCAGTGCCCGCACGACGCTCGGCCTGTTCCACGTCGTCGAGGACGCCTGCGGGCGGGTGCGCGACGAGCGCTGGGGCCCTCGCACCCTCGACCTCGACCTCATCGGCTTCGACGACCTGCGGTCAGCCGATCCGTCGCTGATCCTTCCCCACCCGCGGGCGTACGAGCGAGGCTTCGTCCTCCAGCCGTGGCTCGAGATCGAGCCCGACGCGACGCTGCCAGGCATCGGCCGGCTCGACCGGCTGGCCGCAGCGCGGCCCGGGCCCGGCGTCCGCCGCCGGCCCGACCTGGTGCTGCCCGGCCCGGCGGGGGTGCTGCGATGAAGCCGACCAGCGTGCGGTGGCTGGCCCTCGTCGCCGCGGTGACCGGCGTGCTGGCCTACCTCGTCGTCGACATCAGCTATGGCTCGTTGCCGCGGGTGCCGACCTACGCGCCGGTGAGCCTGGTGTTCCTCGCCGTCGCCGAGGGAGTCTGTGCCGCCTCGATCCGCGCCCGGCTGGCCGGCCGACCCGGCACCCGGCCGGTCGAGCCGCTGGCTGTCGCCCGGTTGGCGGCGCTGGCCAAGGCGAGTGGCCTCGCCGGGGCGCTGATGTCCGGTGGCTACGCCGGCATGCTGGCCTACTCGGTGCAACACATCGACCTGCGTGTCTCCGCGCACGACGCCGTCGCCAGTGGCTTCGGGGTGGCCTCGGCGGTCCTGCTGGTGGTGGCGGCACTGCTGCTCGAACGGGCCTGCCGGCGTCCCGACGTGCCCCCGGGGGACGACAACCGGCCGCCCCGCGAGTGGGATCCGCTGCGCGACCTGCACGGGGGAGACGAGCGGCCGCCTACGCCGTGACCGTCCGGCACTGGCTCCAACGAGCCGTGGTCTGGCAAGGTGGTCCTCATGACCGACACCCCGATCAGCCCCGAGACCTTCGCCGAGCTGGACGCGCTCAGCACCGAGGAGCTCCGCCAGCGGGCGTTCAAGCTCGCCGAGCACAAGCATGACCTCGGGTTCTTCTGGGACGTGGTCAGGCACCTGCCCGAGTCCGGCGCCCTGGCCAGCGAGGACGGCTCGCTGGGCAACCTCACCGGCAGCCTGGTCGAGACCGTGCAGGCTGCTCATGAGGTCTTCGGCGGCCACCTGGACGAGCTCGGGGACGCCGAGCCGTTGCTGCGGGCGAAGTTCATCGACTACCTCGGCACGGACGCCGCATCCGGCTGACCGCACCGACCTCTCAGCATGCGCGCGGTAGCGTCCAACCCGTGTCAGGACCAGGAGTGCTCCGCGCGGTGACGCTGGTCACTGTCGTCGCCCTGGCTGCCGGCTGCCAGAGCAAGGCTTCCAGCTCCGGAGCCGGCGCCGCGGCCAGTGCGTCAGCATCCTCGTCGGACTTCGCCTTTCCCGGGGCCTCGAGGACGACCGGGCCGAGCACGGCCGTCCACGCGACCCGCGGCTCGCTGACCATCGGATCGGCCGGCTTCACCGAGAGTGAGGTGCTGGCCGCGGTCTACTCCGCGCTGCTGACCAAGCGGGGCTACGCGGTCAAGATCAGCAGCATCCCGGCCACGAACCTGCTCCAGACCGCACTGGAGAAGCATCAGGTCGACGTCGTCCCGCAGTACGCCGCCGCCTACACCGACCAGCTCAACGCCCTCATCCGTGGAGGCGGGGTGAAGCGGGTGGCCTCGAGTGACCTCACGGCGACCATGGCCCAGCTCGCGCCGTTGGCGGTGTCCCGCGGGGTCACCCCGCTCAAACCGACGCCGGCCGTCGACGAGCTGGCGTTCGCAGTCGGCACCACCTTCGCCACCAGGAACGCCGTCGCCACCCTCAGCGACCTCGGCCGGCTGGGGGTGTCGGTGAAGCTCGCGGCCGGGGCCGAGTGCGCCACCGACCCGGCCTGCCAGCCCGGCCTGCTGGCGACCTACGGCATCAGGGTCTCGGTGCTCGACCCGCTCGGCGTCGACACCCTGCCGGCGAAGAACGCCGTGCAGAACGGCCGGGACCAGCTGGTGGCCGTACGCACCACCGACGGCACCCTGGCCGCCTCCAAGCTCGTGGTCCTGGCCGACGACAAGCACCTGCAGCCCGCGGGCAACATCGTCCCGATCGTCAACAAGACCAGCCTGGCGAAGCACCCCGACATCGCGGCGACCCTCAACACGCTGGCCGGGGTCCTGAGCACCGAGGACGTCGCCCGGATGATCGCCGCGGTCGAGGTGGCCGGGCAGGGGACCGCGGACGTCGCCGATGCCTACCTGCGCTCCAAAGGCTTGCTCTAGCCGGGTCACGCATCTCTCGACTACTTGTCGATGGCTTGGCTACCTTGGCTACTACTTGTCGATGTCACTTGTCGATGTCACTTATCGATGTCGCCGACGACGAAGAACATCGAGCCGAGGATCGCGATCAGGTCGGGCAGCAAGGTGCCCGGCAGCAGCTCGGAGAGCACCTGCACGTTGTTGAACGATGCGGAGCGCAGCTTGAGCCGCCACGGCGTCTTCTCGCCGTGCGACACGAGGTAGTAGCCGTTGATGCCGAGCGGGTTCTCGGTCCACGCGTAGGTCGCCCCCTCGGGCGCCTTGACCACCTTGGGCAGCCGGACGTTGATCGGCCCGGGCGGTAGCTCGGCCAGCCGGTCAAGGCAGGCGTCGGCCAGGTCGAGGGAGACGTAGACCTGCTCGAGCAGGCACTGGAACCTGGCCAGGCAGTCGCCCTCGGTCCGGGTGACCACCCGCAACGTGTCCTGCAGCTCCCCGTACGCGAGGTAGGGCTCGTCCCTGCGCAGGTCGAGGGCGACGCCGGAGGCCCGCGCGATCGGCCCGCTGACGCCGTACTGCGCGATCAGCTCGGGGGAGAGCACCCCGACGCCGCGGGTCCGGGCCTGGAAGATCTCGTTGCCGGCGATCAGATCCTCGATGTCCCCGAGGCCGTGCCGGACATCGGCGACCGCGCGCCTGGCCCGCTCGCGCCAGCCGTTCGGCAGGTCCTCCTTGAGGCCGCCGACCCGGTTGAACATGAAGTGCATCCGGCCGCCGGAGATCTCCTCCATCACCGCCTGGATGGCCTCGCGCTGGGTGAACGCGTAGAAGACGGGGGTGATCGCGCCGATCTCGAGCGGATAGGAGCCGAGGAACATCAGGTGGTTGAGGACCCGGTTGAGCTCGGCCAGCAGGGTGCGGGCCCAGGTCGCGCGGACCGGGACCTCCATGCCCAGCATCCTCTCGACCGCGAGGACGACGCCGAGCTCGTTGCTGAAGGCGGAGAGCCAGTCGTGCCGGTTGGCCAGCACCACGATCTGCCGGTAGTCGCGGACCTCGAACAGCTTCTCGGCACCGCGGTGCATGTAGCCGATGACCGGGTCGGAGCGCACGATCCGCTCGCCGTCGAGGGTCACCGCGAGCCGCAGCACGCCGTGTGTCGACGGGTGCTGCGGACCGATGTTGAGGGTCATCTCGGCGGTGTGCAGGTTGCCCACGAAGCCGGCGGCGCCCGCGCCCATGCCGATCGTCGTCTCGCGCAGCCCGTGCTCCATCGGGCTATCGAACCACGTCGCCGGTCAGTCGCCCCTGCGCGGGATCGCGATGCGGAACGTCGAGCCCGCACCGGCCACCGACGACACGTCGACCCGCCCGCCGTGCAGCCGTACGAAGTGCCGTACGAGGGTCAGCCCGATACCGAGACCGCCCTGCTCGCGGGTCGAGCCGCCGTCGAGCTGCAGGAACGGGTCGAAGATCTTCTCGACGTCGCCGGGCAGGATGCCCATGCCCTCGTCGATGACCGAGATGACGATCTCGGTCGGGGCCGCGCCGACCCGAACGGTGACCGGTGAGTCGTCCGTCATCGAGAACTTCGCCGCGTTGGACACCAGGTTGAACAGGACCCGTTCGATCTTCGCGGCATCGGCCTCGCTGGCCGGGGCCCCGTCCGGCAGCTCGAGGGTCAGCGCCCGGCCGAGGCGGTCCTCGAAGTCGGCGATCCAGCGGGTCAGCGTGCTGGTCCAGTCGACCGGGGCGAGGTTGAGCCGGCTCTCGCCGGACTCGGACAACGCCAGGTCGAGCAGCGACTCGATGAGGTCGCGCAGCTGGCGGCTGCGGCTGACCAGTGCCTTGCGGACCTGCATGCTCTCCTCGGGGGACAACCGGTCGCCGGCGCGCATGAGGGTACGGGCGGCCAGCTCGATCGTCGTCGCCGGCGTCCGCAGCTCGTGGGAGATGGTCGCGAGGAACTCGTCCTTGCGCTGGTTGAGCTCGCGCAGCTGCCGGCTGAGCTGCTGCTCCTGGAGGGCGGCGCGCGCGCTGCCCAGCGCCAGGCCGAGCTGCTCGGCGACGTCTCGCAGCCGGTCGCCGCTCTGCGCATCCAGCCCCTGCGGCTTGCGCCGGAAGACGACCAGCACCGCGATGGTCTCGCCGTGGTAGCGGATCGGCACGCCCGAGTAGCGCGCGAACCCGTGCCGGCTGACCGGATGGTCGACGCTGGTGACCTCGATCAGGTCGCTGCCGGCGTCCTCGCTCTTGGCGCTGGCGGCGACCCGGTCGAGCAGGTCGCCGCCGCCCTTCGGGAACACGGTGCCGACGTACTCCGCAGCCTCGGCCGGAGGCAGCCCGGTGACGGCAGCGGCCCGGTAGCCGTCCGGCTCGACCATGGCGACGCCCGCGCCGTCCCAGCCGAGGGTTGCCCTGGCCACCTGGGCCCCGCGCAGCGCGAGCTGGTCCGGCGACAGGTCGAGGATGGCGCCCTCGAGCACCGAGTGCAGCGACCGGTGCGCGGTCATCGCCTCGCGCAGCACCTCCGCGAGCTTGGCGCCGAAGTGGGCGAGCAGGAGCAGGGCCGCCAGCCGTACGGACGCGGTGCCGACGTTGATCAGGTGGTAGGGACGGCCAGCGACGTACTCGAGGAGGGCGACGTAGACCGGCAGCGCGTAGCGGCCGGTGCGGGTGTTGAAGAACACCGCCGCGAAGATGATCGGCAGCACGTGGACCAGCCCGAACGCGGTGATGTTCCGGCTGACGATCTCGGCCACCGTGATCTGGGCCGAGTAGACCACCAGCAGGCCGAAGACGTACGGCTGACGGGCCCGCTCGACGAAGCCGGTGCGGACCACGAGCTCGGTGATGGCGAGGGCGACGGCCGCGTCGCCGGCGACAGCCAGGCCCCGCCACAGCGGGTGCACCGCAAGAAGGCCGCCGAGAGCCACGACGACCACGCTGAGCCGGGCGAAGACGGGGACCAGCCCGCGCATCCGGGCGTCGATGTGCCGGTCGGCGAAGAAACCGGCCTCGGGATCCGCCGTCTCCGGTCCCGGGGTCGGCTCACCGACGGAAAGGCGCCACCTCACAGGGGGGACGTTAAGGCACGGGCGCCCGCTGCGTCGTCATTCGCCCGAAGGACGTGCCGCGCGACGGCGTCACGACCGGCGCGGCTCCCAGCTGAACCTGCGGACGGCGAACACTGCGGCCACCACGAGCCACACAGCCATCACCAGCATCGAACGGCCGTCGAAGCCCAAGCCGTGCGTCCTCGGGTCGAACACCGCGAACAGCGCCTTGGTGAACGGTCGCACCGGGAGGTAGTCGGCCACCTTGGAGATCAGCAGCGTGTTCTTGATGGGGTAGAAGGTGCCACTCAGGAACAGCACCGGGAAAAGTGCGATGTTGACGATGGGGCCTGCAGACTCGGCGTTGGGGACCAGGTTGGCGACGCCCACCCCCAGTGCGCAGAAGCAGGTGCTGCCCAGGACGACGGTGCACACCAGGGCCAGCAGATGTCCGTGCCACTGGAGCCCGTACGCGACCGTGCCGAGGCCGAGCGTCAGCACGACCAGCAGCAGCGCAACCACCAGGGAGTTGGCGATGTAGCCGCCGATCGCCGCCCAGGAGGGCAGCGGCGTCGCGCGCAGCCGCTTGAGCTGTCCGGAGTCGCGACGCATCGGGATCTGGATGCCCAGGGCGGTGTAGCAGGCAGAGATGACGCCGTAGGCCGTGATGGCCGGCACGAAGTACTGGTTGAACTTGACGCCGAGGAAGTCGACGCGGTTGCCGGAGTTGAGAGAGGCGAAGATCACCAGGAACATCAGCGGGAACGCGAACGTGAACAGCGCCGCCGGCGGGTTGCGCCAGAACGCCTTCTGCTCGTACTTCACCTGATGGGCAAGCAACATCGGCGGGCTCATGGCGGTCACGCGGGCACCCCGGCAGTGGCTTCCTCGGCGGTTCTGGTCAGCTGGAGATAGACGTCCTCGAGCGACGGCCGGTCGACGCTGAGGCCGGCCAGGTCCACCCCGCGGGCGAGCGCCCACCCGGTCAGCCGGTGCAGCACCCGCAGCTCGTCCTCGGTTCGCAGCACGACCGTGCCAGCGGGGGTGACCGTCTCGGGCGGGTCGGGCAGCTCGTCGACCGCGACACCCGGCGGCAGCTGGAACCTGATGTGGGCCGCTGCGGTGTCGCGGCCGCCGAGCGACTCCGGCGTCCCCTCGGCGACTATCTGCCCCTCGGCGATGATGGCCAGCCGGTCGGCCAGGGTTTGCGCCTCGTCCATGTAGTGCGTCGTGAGGATGACCGTCGTGCCGGTGCCGGCCAGGCTGCGGACCAGCCCCCAGGCCTCGCGACGAGCCGACGGGTCGAACCCGGTCGTCGGCTCGTCGAGGAAGACCAGCTCCGGTCGCCCGACGATGCCGAGAGCCACGTCGAGCCGGCGCCGCTGCCCGCCGGAGAGCGACTTGACCCGCTCGTCCGCCTTGTCCTCCAGCCCGACCAGCGCGATGACCTCGGGCACCCCTCGGGGCGTCGCGTAGTAGCCGGCCGTCCGCTCGAGCACCTCTCGTACGGTGAGGTAGGCCTCGACGGCGGTGTCCTGCAGCACGATGCCGACCCGGCTTCGCAGCGCCAGCGGCTGGCCGGTCGGGTCCATCCCGAGCACGCTGACCGACCCGGCCGTGCGCTCGCGGAAGCCCTCGAGCACCTCGAGCGTCGTGGTCTTGCCGGCGCCGTTGGGCCCGAGCAGCGCGAAGACCTCGCCTCGGCGGACGTCGAAGGAGATGCCGCGCACCGCCTCGAAGTCCCCGTAGCTCTTGCGCAGTCCCTCGACCACGATCGCGGCCGAGCTGTCCGTGGTCGCCATTCGTCACACCCTCCTGTGGCCCTCAACCTATCGATCGGGCGGCCGCACTGAAGACGTCGGGGACCCGCAGGTTGCGCGGATGGAGCAGCCAGCCGAAGCCACCGAGGCCGTACGGGTCCAGCAGCTCGCCGGCCTCGCTTGCCGCCGCGAGGGCTCGCAGGTAAGCCGCCGGGTCGGTGCTCGCGAGCTCCCGAGCGGGCAACCCGGCGGAGACGCCGAGCCGAGAAAGTGCGTCCCGCTGGGTCATCAGCGCGCTGCCGGCGTGAGCGCAGGACTCGAACAGGACGTGCGCTGTCAGGTCACCCGACCCGTCCGGAACCGGGGGCACCTGACGGCCATCGCGGTAGCCGGTCAGCGTTCCGGTGTCGTGCTGCCCCCCGCCGAAGGCGTAGTCCACCGCGACCGCCAGCCCGGCGCCGATCTTGCCCACAGCTTCGGCCCAGGCGTCGTCCCTGGGCCAACCGACCTCGATCCGCTCGCCGAAGGCGGCCCCCCACTGGGAGCACCAGGCCAGGTCACGCTCCGTCGGCGGCCCTCCTGCCCGCTCCGCGCCGGTGGGGTCGACCTCGACCAGTCGTCCGTCCACGATCACGTCGAGCGGGATGTTGTCGAGCCACTCGTTGGCGACAAGCAGTCCGTGCGGCAGCGGCTCCAGCTCGTCGAGCCCGCTGCGCCACTCGATGCGGTGGGGCAGCCCGTCCGGTCTGTCGACCACGTCCACGCCGATCAGCCGCCATCGGGCCGGCACCAGGGCGGCGAGCCGCTGCAGCAGCTCGCCTCGACCTGCTCCCAGGTCGACGACGGCGAACTGTGCCGGCTCGCCCGACTCCCT
>JAWWOL010000269.1:0-7408 GCA_033851695.1 Frankiales bacterium | reverse complement strand
ACGCGCAGCCCGCCCTTCGTGGCGAGCACGACCGACGAGCGATCGGAGGCGAGCTCGTCGGCGAGGGCCCGGGCGAGCAGCCGCTCGGAGACGCCGAAGCCGTAGCCCTGGGCCGTGTCGAAGAAGTTGACACCCAGCTCCCTCGCCTTGCGCACGGCCGCGACCGCCGTGCTCTCGTCGACCGGGCCCCACTGGCCGCTGAACTGCCACGTGCCGTATGCGATCGGCGACACCTCGAGCGAGGTGCGGCCAAGCGTGCGTGTCTTCATCGTGCTCGTCTCCTTGATCGGGTCGGGCGCTGGCGGCGATCGGTTATCGAGCGGCTGCGCGCCGGGCAATCGTGCTGAGTCCGACGGCGGCAACCAGCACGCCACCGTTGAATATGTACTGGTAGTACGTGGGCAGCCCGAAGATGCCCAGGCCGTTGAATCCGACCGCGATGATCATTACGCCGATGAAGGTGCCCAGGATGTGAAATTCGCCGTCGCGCAGGGTCGCCGAGCCGAGATACACGGCTGCGAATGCACTGAGCAGGTATCCGTCCCCGGCGCCGATCGTCCCGCTGCCGGTGAGCGATGCCAGCAGTACGCCGGTGATCGCGGCGGCGGTGCCCATGATGATGAAGGCGGCGATCTTGATCCGGTCGGTTCGAATTCCGGAGAGCCGCGCGGCTTCCTTATTTCCGCCGACCGCGATCATGCGCTGGCCGAGCTCGGTCTTGGCGACGAGCAGGACCAGGATGCCCAGCACGACGGCCATGTAGAAGATGTCGTTCGGTATCCCGTGGAATTTGCCGCCGGCCAAGTTGAGGAAGTGCGTAGTGAGTCCGTTGGAGATCGGAATGCCCTGCGAGTAGCCGTAACTGATGCCGACAAGAATGGTCCCCACACCCAGCGTGCCGACGATCGAGTTCACCCCTGCCTTCGCCACGACGAGCCCGTTGGTGACACCCACAAGCGCCCCGGCAAGAATCGCGATGACGATCGCGAGAGCGATCGACATGCCGCTCCGCGTGATCAGCCCGGTGACGAGCACTCCGGCGAAGCTCGCCGTGTAGCCGATGCTCAGATCGAACTCTCCTGCGATAGCGCCGATGGTCAGCCCGCCGGCGATGATCGCTGTCAACGATGCCTCATCGAGAATGTTCAGGAAGTTCTGCACCGTGAGAAAGCTCGACCGCGCCTCGACCGAGAACATCACGACCATGAGGCCGAGGGCGATCAAGGTTCCGTACTTTCCGACGATCGTCAGCGCGGCCTTCTTGGCTCCGCGCCGCCCGCCACCTGTCACCGCATCCAAGGACACGGCCTGTGGCGCGTTCGCCGTCGCTACCTTTGCCATCTGCTCAGCCTTCCGAGTTGTTGTCGACGAATTCGTAACTCATCGTGACGAGTTGAGCCACGGAAGCGTCCGCGCCCTCGACCTCACCTACGAGGCGGCCGGCACTCATGACGAGCACGCGGTCACAGGTGCCGACGAGCTCCTCCGGGTCGGAGGAGATGACCAGCACCGCCTTGCCCTCGGCGGCCAGCTCGCGCAGCAGGGCGTACACCTCTGCGCGGGCGCCGACGTCCACCCCGCGCGTGGGCTCGTCGAGAATCATCACCGTGCATCGGGCCGCGACGATCCGGCCGAGCAGGACCTTCTGCTGGTTGCCGCCGCTGAGCCGATCAACTGCTTGCCCGGGTGACCTCGCCTGCACGTGCAGCCGCTCCATCAGCCGCTGCGTCTCTCGCCGTGCCAGCTCGCGGCTCAGGAAGGGAATGCGGCTGCGGAACCGGAACCGCCGCAGCGCCGCGAGCGTCATGTTGAACTGGATCGACTGGCTCATCAGCAGGCCCTGCGTCCGGCGCTCCTCGGGGACGTAGCCCATCCCCAACCGCATGCTGCGGTCCGGGTTTCGCCTGGTGTACCTGGTCGATCCGACGAACACTTCGCCGCTGTCTGCCGGTTCGGCACCGATGATCATCCGTGCCGTCTCCGTGCGCCCGGCGCCAACCAGGCCGGTCAGACCGAGCACCTCGCCCGGGAACAGGTCGAACGACACGTCGGACACGACGGACTTCCGGTGCAGTCCGACGACGCGCAAAGCCGGCTCACCGGCCCGCGCGACCGGGGTCGTCGACCTGGTCGTCGACATCTCGCGCCCCACGATGAGGTTGACGAGCTCCGGCCGGGATGTGTCCGCCGTGTCGACCGTGGTGATTCGCAAGCCGTTGCGGAACACCGTGATCCGCGAGGTGAGCTTGAGGATCTCGTCGAGCTTGTGCGACACGAACAGGACGCTGATGCCCTGGGCGGCGAGATCGAACACGAGCTCGTAGAGATGCTCGCTCTCGCGTGCCGACAGCGAGGCGGTCGGCTCGTCCATTGCGATGAGCCGGGCGTTCGCGTTCAGGGCGCGACCAATGGCGATGAGCCATTGCTCGCCGGCCGAGAGGTCTTTGATGTCAGCTCGCGGGGAGAACTTCGCGCCGACCCGAGTCAGCACACGCTCGGCCTCGGCGTACGTATCGCGTCCGGAGATCAGCCCTAACCGTCGCGGCCGGCGTTGGCCCATGTACATGTTGGCGGCCGCGTCGAGCTGAGGAATGAGATTGAGCTCCTGATGGATGAACGCCAGGCCCGCGTCCGTCGAGCGATCGGGAGTCATCCTCGAATGCGAGGCGCCGTCGATGATGATCTCGCCCGCGTCAGGCACCTCCAGCCCGGCGATGATCTTCACCAGGGTCGACTTGCCCGCGCCGTTGGCACCGACGAGGCCGTGCACCTCACCCGCCCGCACGTCGAGGTCGACGCCGCCGAGAGCCTGGGCACCGCCGAAGGTCTTGACGACGCCGCGAGCCTCGAGCCACACGTCATCGCCGGGCAGCCGCGCCTGGGTCGAGCCGAGTTGGCCGAGCGCGCCACCTCGAAGGGAACGTTCGGTCATGCTGCTCCTCCTGTAGCGGGTCCGGCCTGCCCCACACGCAGGCAGGCCGGACGCTCGATATCGCCCGTACGACTAGCCCGTGATACCGGGGTGCTGCTTGGTGAAGGTCGCGAAGTTGGCGCCGTCGAGCAGGAGGTTGGGGATGTCCAGCGTCTTGGGCGTCCAGCCGGTCGGGTTCTTGAGGTAGTCCGACGTGGCGCTGACCAGCACGGTGCCCTCGGACTTGTAGTCCACCCACGTCGTCGCGGTGAGGTCACCGCGGCCTACGGCGACGACGGCGTTGGGGTAACCGTTCATGCCGTACGTCTTGACGTCCGTGCGGCCGTTCTGCTTCAGCGCGGGGATCACCGCGAGCGTCGGGTCGTCCCAGCAACCCCAGATCGCGTAGTTGGCAGCACCCTTCGGGCGGCTCGCCAACCACGACGTGGCGAACTGGGGAGCCTGGGTGGTGAACCCGGGCACCTGCAGCTCCTGCTTGGTGACCTTGATGCCCGGATACTTCTTCAGGATGCTGTCGAGCACCTGCTCACGGTCGCGGCAGACGGCACCCACCCGATAGGTGAACGCCAGAAGCTGTCCCTTGCCGCCCATCTGATCCACCAGGTAGTTCGTGACGGGGGGTGCAGCGGGTGCTCCGAGTCCGGCGGTGGCGATCACACCGTCGGCGAGCCCGGCTCCTGCTGTGGCTACCGGGATGTGTGCCGCCTTGGCCGCTGCGATGCCCTTGACCAGTGAGGTGGTCGGGAAGACGAGGTCGAAGATCGCGACAGCCTTGCGCTGCACGAAGTTGACCATGGCCGCATTCGCCTGGTCGGCGCTGCCGGCGGCGTTCACGACGTCGACGCTCCAGCCGAGATTCTTCGCGGCGGCCGTCGCCCCCTCGATCACGAGCTTGTTGCCGTAGTCGGTCGTGTCGATCGACACGATGCCGAGGAGAGGTTGCTGCTTGCTAGCCGCTGCACCTGTGGTGGACGTGCTCCCACACGCGCCGAGGGCGAGGACGGCGGCCGCGCCGAGCGCGACCCGTCCCATCAGTCGACTGCGAGACCGGGTGATCGTCATGCGTCGTTTCCTTTCGTGATGACTGGAAGGCAGGTCGACTCAGATGAACACCATTGGGCATCTGACGTTGTGCTGGGCCTCGCGAAGAACAAATGGCTTCAGTGGCTGCTGATCCTGCGGTCGTCGTCGACCTCGCCGCGCTGCCGAGGCGCCCTCGACGCCACGCCTTCGGCGAGGTGCAGCTCGGCGACACCGAGCCCGTGCTCCGTCGTCCAGCCGAAGAACCGGTGGTACGTCTCGCGTTCGTGGACGATGAGCAGCTGGCTCGACGTCGACGCTGCCGCGGCCATCTCCTCGATGATCTCGACGCCCCGCCAGCTGCTCCCCGTCCCGAACCCGATCGGGACGTACGCGCCACTGTCGAGGCCCTCGACGTTCTGATAGCTGAACAGGTTGTCGCCCGCGGCGACCCAGTTGCGGTGCGGGGTGCGGATGGTGACGTATTGCGAGCCCTCGGTGTGCGTGCCGTGGGCCGGACGGATGTCAAGGGATGGCAGACGGTCAGTCGCACTGCCGTCGAGGAGCTCCAACCTGCCCTGCTCCGCGAGCTCCCCGAGGTAGAAGACGTCCCTCGGGTCGAGTGCCGCCAGCAGAGCCGCGTAACGGGGTCCCCGCCGCAGGGCTTCCTGCCAGCTCTCGAGTTCCCACGCCTGGACGATCACCCGGGCGTTCGGGAACTTCCGTAGGTTTCCCGCGTGGTCCGCGTGAACGTGCGTGAGGATGATGGTGTCGATCTGCTCAGGCGTCACCCCAACCTCGGCGAGGACGACGTCGGCGTCCTGGTAGTCGCACAACCCTCCGTCGAGCGCTGCCTGTCCGCCGAAGCTGTTCAGGTCGAGGCCGACGTCGATGAGAACGCGATGTCCGAAGCCTTCGAGGTAGATGTAGGAGTACGGGATCTCGCGCGACTCGAAGCGCCAGTCGTTGCGGAGGATGGCACCGACCGGATGCTGCGGCTCGTGGCCGTACTCGAGCATCCACAGTGACCACTCATCGACGGCCATCGTGACCTCGCAACCTCGTAGCGATTGCGCGCAGCTGGGCGCAGATGCGGTCATAGCCGGCCGCCACGACTCGGGTATCAAGCGCCGCGGATCGCCGCTGCGCTGCTCGCAGCCCCATCACGAAGGCCTCGCTGCACCGGCTCAGTTCCTCGAACTCGGACTCGGTGCCATGCGATTGCGTCCAGCGCAGGATGCTGATCAGGCGTCGGTCGAGCAGTGAGTGGCGCGCCTGCTGGTCCGACAGTCGCACAGCGAACACTCCGCCCGCGGAGAGCTCGAGCGCCGAGACGACGCCGGTCTCGAGGTCGTTCCACAGCGACATCAGCTCGGCGAGCGCCTCCACCGATCCGTCGGCGCGCCGGGGTAGCCGGCGTGCGGCGACGATGCGGCGGTGCTCCCCGTTCACAGCGTGGGTCGAGGGCTCGGCCAGGACGTCGGTCATGCCCTGACCCGCTGCGGGTAGGTGGAGATCCACGGCTGCATGACCTCGACGACCCGGGAGGCCGCCAGCACGCCCTGGTCGTCGAAACGGCGTCCGACGATCTGCATCCCGATCGGAAGCCCCGACTCGGTGAGCCCGGACGGGACGGATGCAGCGGGGTGCCCGGTGAAGTTGAACGGATAGGTGAGACACCAGCCGATGCACGGATCGACCGGTACACCGTTGATCTGCGTCGGACCCTTGGTGGTGCCGTCGTCCGCGTTCCGGACGGGTGACGCACCGACGGTCGGCGTGACGATCAGGTCGTAGGAGTCGAAGACATCCTGGACAGAGTCGAAGATCTGCGAGCGGAGCATCTCGTCGGCGCTCGCCTCCATGGCCGTACGCACGAGGGCGCTCTCGACCATGGTGCGGAACTCGGGAGTGAGCTCGTTCGCGTGGTCGCGGAGCAGGTCGATGCCCCGACGCCGCAGCCATTCCTGGCTCCGTGCGTAGAGCAGGCCCATCTGGCGCGTCCACAGATCCGACATCTGCTGGATAGCGGCCGGCATCCGAACCTGCACCTCTTCGACGATCGCACCGGCGTCAGCCAGCAGCGACACCGCCGCCCGCACGCTTGCGGCGATCTCGGCCTCGACCGGAAAGCCGCCGAGGTCGGGGCTGTAGGCAATGCGCTTGCCTTTGATCCACGTCTCGTCGATGGAGGTCCAGTCGATGCCGGCGTCCGGGAGGCTGAGCGGATCGCGTGAGTGCGGGCCGACCATCGCCGACAGCATCAGCGCGGCGTCGCCCACTGAGCGGGCGAGGGGGCCGGCCGACGAGAACGGAGAGCCACAGACGAACGCATCCGGACGCGCGACCTCGGGGATGCGGCCGAACGTCGGCTTCATGCCGAAGATGCCGCACCAGGCAGCCGGAATGCGCACCGAACCGCCGCCGTCGGTCCCCTGCGCGAGCGGCACCAGGCCCGCGGCGACGGCAGCCGCGCTGCCGCCCGACGATCCCCCCGCATTGCGCTCCAGGTCGAACGGCGTGCTCGTGGGGCCGGTGACGTAGTTGTCAGTCGTCCCCTTGTGGCCGAATTCCGGCGCGTTGGTCGTGCCCACGATCACCGCGCCGGCGTCTTCCAAGCGCTGCACGTAGGTGCCGGTGGCGGGAGCGACGAAGTCGGCGAGAGGCGCGGAGCCGAAGGTCGTACGCAACCCGGCGCGGAAGTCGAAGAGGTCCTTGATCGCGATCGGGACACCGTGCAGGGGACCCAGCGTGCGCCCTTCGGCCAGGGCGGCGTCGCAAGCCTGCGCGCGCTCGAGTGCCAAGTCGTAGGCCACCGTGACGAACGAGCGGGTATCGGAATTCGCCGCGTCGATGTGGCGCAGCACCTCCGTCGCGACCTCGACCGCACTGACCTCGGCCGTCTGCAGCCGCACCGCGAGGTCGGTTGCCGGTAGGTACGACAGGTCGTCGATACTCACCTCGAAGCCACCTTTCGAGAAACCGATTTCACGCAAAGTAGCATGCGCCTACAGGGCGGTCAAGACGGCGAAGTTGGTCGATTTTCGCCACCCGCCGGGCCACAGGACCGGCTGGCGGCTGGCCGCCTGTGCCATCCACCGTGACTGACAACCTGAAGACCACGTCGCATGCTGCCCCCCTGCGAAGTGCCTGTGCTCGTCGGGTCCCCTGCGCCGGCCCGAGGCCAGCTTCGCTTACGTGGCAGGCACTTTGCCGTGCATGTCCTGCGTCAGATCACAACCGGTGTACGGATACGGTGCCAGCCACGGGACGTTCCGTCGCCGAGCCCGGCTCCTCCCAGCCTTGGTCCGGCGGCGGGGAGGCGCACGCCACGACGCCCCGCAGCTGCGAGCTGTTCGTTGGCCGCCTTGCCGAGCTCGGCCATTGACACGGTCGACCAAGGTTCCTAGTGTTCCGGGAAACCGTTTCTAGGACCGTGATGTGGTGCCGCGCGCA
>JAWWOL010000263.1:0-4594 GCA_033851695.1 Frankiales bacterium | reverse complement strand
ACGAGGAGCTCGTCGCCGACCCCGACGTCGACGTCGTCTACGTCGCCAGCCCGCACTCCGAGCACCACGCCCACGCCCTCCTGGCCATCAACGCCGGGAAGCACGTGCTCGTCGAGAAGGCCTTCACGCGCAACGCCGCCGAGGCACGCGAGGTGATCGCGGCCGGCAAGGCCAAGGGTGTGTTCGTCCAGGAGGCGATGTGGACCCGCTTCCTGCCGAGGACCGACGTCGTACGGCAGCTGCTCGAGGACGGCGTGCTCGGTGACATCGCCACGGTGGTGGCCGACCACGGTCAGTACATGGAGCCCGACCCGAAGAGCCGGCTGTTCGCGCCAGAGCTGGCCGGCGGCGCCTTGCTCGACCTGGGCGTCTACCCGGTCTCCTACGCCTCGTTCGTCCTCGGTGCGCCGACGACTGTCGTCTCGGCCGGTCGCAAGACCTTCACCGGGGTCGACGGCCAGGTCTCAGCCGTGCTCCAGGCCGGCAGTGGCCAGGCGCTGCTCGACACCACGATGTTCGCCAAGACGCCGACCACCGCGACGATCTCGGGCAGTGAGGCGCGGATCGAGCTGACCGGCGACTTCTACACGCCGGGTCCCGTACGGCTGATCTCCCGGGACGGCGAGGTCCTGACCTGGGACGCCAACCCGATTCCCGGCCACGAAGGCCTGTGCTACCAGGCGGTCGACGCCGCGCGGCGGATCGCCGAGGGCGCCAAGGAGTCGACCCTGCTGCCGCTGTCGGAGACGCTGTCGGTCATGGAGACGCTCGACGAGCTGCGCCGCCAGCTGGGCGTGTCCTACCCGGGGGAGTAGCTCACGCCGGCACGGACGTGGCGTCGTAGGCCACCTGGCCGCCGACCCACACCCGTAGCGGCCGCAGGTCGTCACTCCACCAGACCAGGTCGGCCTTGGCGCCCGTGGCGAGCCGGCCGAGGTCTGTCCGCCCCAGCACGTCGGCCGGCACCCGGGTGGCCGCGTCCAGCACGTCGGACGCCGCGATGCCGACGTCGACCAGGTTGCGTATGGCGGCGTCCAGGGACAGTGACGAACCGGCAATGGTGCCATCGGTACGCCGGGCGAGGCCTTCGCCTGGCGAGATCCGGATCTGCTGGCCGCCGAGCTCGTACGAGCCTGGCGGCATCCCGGCGGCGGCGACGGCGTCGGTGACCAGCGCCACGCGGCCGCGCGCTGCCTGCATCACGACGGTGCAGATCTCCGGCGCGACGTGGTGCAGGTCGGCGATCAGCCCGACGGTCAGCCGCGGGTCGGCGAGGGCCTGCCCGGCGACGCCC
The DNA here is from genome assembly GCA_033851695.1 of Frankiales bacterium. Taxonomy (GTDB): domain Bacteria; phylum Actinomycetota; class Actinomycetes; order JAWWOL01; family JAWWOL01; genus JAWWOL01. Next base: position 3,300 of record JAWWOL010000263.1, on the reverse strand, counting down.
GGCTCGCGGTGGCCCAGACCGCGCTGGGCGTTGAAGATGTGCGTCACCATCCGGGCCCCGGCCTCGACAGCGGCCTCGACCTCGGCGCCGCGGGCGTCGGAGTGACCGATCGAGACCACGACGCCGTGGGTCCGCAGGCGACGGATCACGTCCAGCGCCCCGGGCAGCTCAGGTGCCAGCGTCACCATCGAGATCCCGTCGACGACACCCGGCGCCAGCAGGGCGTCGAGATCCTCTGTCGTGGCCGCGTGCATGAAGCTGATGTCGTGCACCCCCGCTTGCCGCGGCGACAGGAACGGGCCCTCGAGGTGCACGCCCAGCACCCGGGCGGCACCCGGTGTCGCCGTCAGCGTCGGCAGCGCCGCTGACGCGTGCCGCATCCCGACCAGCAGCCGTTCGACCGGTGCCGTGATGAAGGTCGGCTGGAACGCCGTCACCCCCGTCTCGGGCAGTCGGGACGCGACAGCCACCCACTCGTCGGTCGACGCGTCGACGAAGTCCACCCCGTAGTAGCCGTTGATCTGCAGGTCGATCAGTCCAGGGGTCAGCAGTCCGTGCTCGAGCCGGAGGCAGTCACCGTCCGCCATCCCCTCGACCACATCGACGATCGTGCCACCCTCGACGACCAGGCTTGCCGGTCCGGACAACTGCCCCTCGACCAGCATGCGAGGTGCGGAGATGATGGGCACACACGCTCCTGGGCTGCGGACGGGCGGAAAGGTCTTGACTGCTGCAGGTTCCATTGTGGACTAGACCAATCCGACTGTCCAGCATCCGGCGGTAATTGGTCCAGACCACTTGCCGATAGGATGTCGCACCCGGGGATCGACGAGACGTACGGACTGGTGGCCATGGACGACCTCAGCAGCCTCACGACAGAGGCGGTGCGCGCACAGCATTCCGACCTCGACTCGAGGGGCTCGCTCGACCTGGTCCTGCTGATGAACGACGAGGACGCCACGGTCGCCGGGGTGGTCCGCCGCGCCGCCCCCCAGGTTGCCGCTGCGGTGGATGCGATCTCGGCCCGGCTCAGTGCCGGGGGCCGGATGATCTCCGTTGGGGCAGGAACGGGAGGCCGGCTGGCGGTTGTCGACAGCGTCGAGTGCGAGCCGACGTACGGCACGGAGCCAGGCCAGGTCGTCGCCGTGATCGCCGGGGGCCGCGAGGCGATGGCCGACACTCGCGAGGGCGATGAGGACGACGAGCAGGCAGGCGCCGCGGACGTCGACGCGTTGCGCCTCAATCGCTCGGACGCGGTGATCGTCGTCAGTGCCAGCGGCAGGACCCCGTACGCGCTCGGGGCGGCCCGGGCGGCCCGCTGGGCCGGCTCGCTGGTGGTGGCCCTGGCCAACACCCGCCAGTCGCCGCTGGCCGATCTTGCCGACGTGGCGATCGAGGTGCCGACGGGGCCCGAGATCGTCGCCGGATCGACCCGGCTCAAGGCCGGCACGGCCCAGAAGATGGTGCTCAACATGCTGTCGACGCTGGTGATGGTCCGGCAGGGGCACACGTTCGGCAACCTCATGATCGACGTCCGGGTCGACAACGACAAGCTGCGCCAGCGGGCCGTCCGCAACGTCGCCCAGGCGGCCGGGATCCCGTACGAGCAGGCCGAGCTGGCGTTGGCAGCGGCCGACGGGCAGGCCAAGGTCGCGGTGGTTGCCGCACGCGCCGGGTTGCCGGTCGACGAGGCCCGCGCGCGGCTCGCCGCTGCCGGCGGCAACGCCCGTCAGGCGCTGGCCGCTCACTTCGACGCCCGGTAAGCACTCGGTAAGAAATCGCCGGAATCCCCGCGTGGCCGCACCGGTTGAGGCAGGTACACCCCCCAGAAACTCCGGAGGCAGAGCATGCTGTTCGGCCGCACGAAGACCACCATGATCGACCAGGGCGACGCGCTGCCCGGCCGCGCAGAACGCCCGTTTGCCGTCCCCGAGACGCACGCCGTGCTCGGCACCCCGCTGCAGCCGCCCTACCCGGCCGGCCTCGAGGTCGCCCAGTTCGGGCTCGGCTGCTTCTGGGGTGCCGAGAAGCTGTTCTGGCAGCTGCCCGGCGTCTACAGCACCGCCGTCGGCTACGCGGGCGGCTACACGACGAACCCGACGTACGAGGAGGTGTGCTCGGCGCGCACCGGGCACACCGAGGCGGTCCAGGTCGTCTTCGACCCGGCGAAGATCTCGTACGAGCAGCTGCTGAAGGCGTTCTGGGAGGGCCACGACCCGAGCCAGGGGATGCGCCAGGGCAACGACGTCGGCACGCAGTACCGCTCGGCGGCCTACTGGACCACCGAGGCGCAGCACGCGGCAGCGGTGGCGTCGCGGGACGCGTTCGCGCCGGTGCTCACGGCGGCCGGTTACGGCGAGATCACCACCGAGCTGGCCCCGGCCGGCCCGTTCTGGTTCGCCGAGTCCTACCACCAGCAGTACCTGCACAAGGTGCCGAACGGCTACTGCCCGTCCCACGGCACCGGGGTCTCCTGTCCGGTGGGCATCGGCAGCAGGTAGTGATCGCCCGCTAGAGCCGACACACCGGCCCACTCCCGCGTGGAGGCGGCCGGTGTGTCTGTTTTGTCGCATGCCCTTTGCGGGGTGTTCACCGAGGCGTCGTCCTGGCGCCACGCCGGTCGCGAAGACTTCCCGGCATGACCTCTGACATTCCAGACGACCTGTCCGCCCGCCCGTCGATGATCAGCCGCCGGGCCCTGCTGACCGCCGCCGGGGTCGGGGGAGCCGCCCTGGCCGCCGGACCCGTACTCGGGTCCGGAGTGGCATCCGCCGCCGACCTGCCAGCCCAGGGCGGCGACCCCGGGACCACGCCGCGGGTGGCCGGCCTGCACCTGCAGTTCGGGGCCGACGCCTCACGCGAGGTCGTCGTGTCCTGGCACTCGCTGCAGCCGGTGAAGACGCCACAGGTCCTGCTCACCCGGTTGGGCCGGCCCACGGTCGATCGGTTCCGGGCGACGACCGTGAGCTACACCGACGGCAAGAGCGGGCAGGTCGTCTACGCCCACCACGCCAGGATCTCGGGACTTCGCGCCGACACGGAGTACACCTACGCCGCCCTGCACGAGGGAGCCGATCCCGAGATGGGGACGTTCCGTACCGGTCCTCGGGGACGGGCGGCGTTCACGTTCACCAGCTTCGGTGACCAGGGCACCCCGACCCTCGGCAAGGTCTTCACCCCGCCCGCCGGCGTCACGCTGGCCAACCCGCCGTTCGTCAACGACAACCTGGGCTCGCCGGCGGCCGGCGACACCACCGCCGGAGTCGAGCGGGTGCAGCCGCTGTTCCACCTGTTCAACGG
>JAWWOL010000245.1:0-10631 GCA_033851695.1 Frankiales bacterium | reverse complement strand
AACCTCGAGGGCGTCGCGTACGGGGTGACAGCGCAGGGCGCAGGACTCGCGGCGGCGCAAGCCCTCGTCGCCGACCTCGGTGGCGTGGTCGAGCTGGTGCCCGACGAGCTGCGGCCGCTTTACCACGCGGCGTTGTCCCACGCGGCCAACCACCTGGTGACCCTGGTCGCGGACGCCGCCGACCTGCTGCGCCGGGCCGGCATCGAGGACACCTCCCGCGTGCTCGGCCCGATGACCCGAGCGGCGCTGGCCAACGTGCTCGCGGTGGATCCGGCGACCGGCCGGCCGGCCGACGATGCGGCACTGACCGGGCCCGTCGTACGCGGCGATGCCGGCACCGTCGCTGCCCACCTGAGTGCCCTGCAGGGAACGCCGGCGGAGTCCACCTACAAGGCGATGGCCCGCCGTACGGCCGAGCGGGCCGAGGCCGCGGGCCGGCTCTCGCACGAGTCGGCGCTGGCTATCCTCGAACTGCTCGCGGGGGCGGACTGAGGGAATGTGGCAGGCGTCCGCGGCGTCACTGTCGGTAGGCTGACCGAGACGTCCGGTACCCCCGCTCAGGACTGGAACGCACTGACCATGGAACTCGCAGCGCCATCCGAGGTGACCGACCCGCGGCTCGCCGACCCCGTGGTCGTCACGACCAGGGCCGAGATCTGGGACGCCAGGTGGCGGCTGGCCGGCCGGGTCGCCGTCGTCCCCACCCTGGGAGCGCTGCACGAGGGGCACCTTTCGCTGATCCGCGCCGCTCGCAAGGCCGCTGACGCGGTCATCGTGACGATCTTCGTCAACCCGCTGCAGTTCGGCGCCGGCGAGGACCTCGACCGCTATCCGCGGGACCTCGACGCCGACCTGGCCAGTTGCGCCCGCGAAGGCGTCGACGTCGTGTTCGCCCCGTCGGTGCAGGAGATGTATCCCGACGGCGACCCCGCCGTGCGGGTGGTCGCCGGGCCGTTGGGCGACCGGTTCGAGGGGTCGAGTCGTCCCGGTCACTTCGACGGCGTCCTGACCGTGGTCCTCAAGCTGCTCCACCTCTGCCAGCCCCAGCTCGCCGTGTTCGGCGAGAAGGACGCTCAGCAGCTGGCCCTCGTACGGCAGATGGTGGCCGACCTCGACCTGCCCGTGCAGGTCCTCGCCGTTCCGATCGTGCGCGAGGAGGACGGGCTCGCCCTGTCCAGCCGCAACCGTTACCTCGATGCGGAGCAGCGGGTGTCCGCCACCGTCCTGCGCCGCGCCCTGCTGACAGGGGCGGCCGCCGGCGAGGCAGGGGCGGCCGCCGTGCTGAACGCCGCGCGTGAGGTGCTGGTGGCCGACCCGGGCGTCCGGCTGGACTACCTGCGCCTGGTCACGCCCGGCTTCGACGACGTGCCGGTCGCCCACCGCGGCCAGGCGTTGCTGCTCGTCGCGGCCTACGTCGGGCCGACCCGGCTGATCGACAACGTGGCCGTGACCCTCGGCGGCCCCGCCGACCAGCACCGGACGGCGGTGCGGCGGTGACGGCGACCGACCCGGTGCCCCCGGTCGAGCCGGGTCGGGTGCTGCCCGGCCGGCTGCGCGCGCCGGCCCCCGGCTGGACCTCGTACGCGGACGTCATGGTCGTCGGCTCCGGCATCGCCGGGCTCACCGTGGCGCTGCGCTCGGCCGCGTCGGGGTCGGTGCTGGTGGTCACCAAGGACGTGCTGGCCGCCGGTTCGACCCGGTGGGCCCAGGGCGGCATCGCCGCTGCCCTGGGGCCCGGCGACACCCCGGAGGCGCACCGTCTGGACACGCTCACCGCCGGGGTCGGGCTGTGCGACGAGGCGGCGGTCGACGTCCTGGTCACCGAAGGGCCCGAGTCGGTGCTCGAGCTGATCGGGCTGGGCGCGCGGTTCGACCGCCGGTCGGACGGTTCCCTGTCGCTGACCCGCGAGGGCGGCCACCACGCCGACCGGATCGCGCACGCCGGTGGGGACGCGACAGGAGCAGAGGTGCAGCGGGCCCTGGTCGACGCCGTCCACGCCGACCCGCGGATCGAGGTGATCGAGCACGCGCTCGTCCTGGACCTGCTGCTCGACGACGACGGTGACGCCGCCGGAGCCACCCTGCACGTGATGGGCGAAGGCGCACGCGACGGTGTCGGAGCCGTACACTCGCGCGCCGTCGTCCTCGCCACCGGCGGCATCGGCCAGGTCTACTCGGCCACGACCAACCCGGCGGTCTCCACCGGGGACGGCCTGGCCCTCGCCATCCGCGCGGGAGCAGCCGTACGCGACCTGGAGTTCGTGCAGTTCCACCCGACCGTGATGTGGCTGGGCACCGCCTCCAAGGGCCAGCAGCCGCTGGTGTCCGAGGCCGTCCGCGGCGAGGGGGCGTTCCTCGTCGACGACGCCGGCCACCGGTTCATGCAGGGGCTACACCCCATGGCCGACCTGGCACCGCGCGACGTGGTGGCCAAGGCGATCATGCGCCGCATGACCGAGACCGGCGCCGACCACGTGTGGCTCGACGCCCGCGGCTTCGGCGAGGAGAAGTGGCGGACCCGCTTCCCGACCATCCTGGCCAGCTGCCTCGAGCACGGCATCGACCCGGTGCGCGAGCTGATCCCGGTGGCGCCGGCGAGCCACTACGTCTCCGGCGGAGTGCGTGCGGACCTCTACGGCCGCACCTCGGTGCCCGGGCTCTACGCCTGCGGGGAGGTCGCGTGGACCGGTGTGCACGGCGCCAACCGGCTGGCGTCCAACTCCCTGCTCGAAGGCCTGGTGTTCGCCCGGCGGATCGCCCAGGACCTCGCGGCCCGGCTGGCCGGCGGCCATGCGCGGCAGGAGCCGCGCAAGCTGGACGACCGGCCGATGGGCCTCTACGCGCCGACGACCCGGGCGTTGCTGCAGCAGGCGATGACTGCAGGCGCCGGCGTGCTCCGCACCGCCGACAGCCTCAAGGCCACCGACGTCACCCTCACCGAGCTGCGCGCCGAGGCGGGTGGTGAGCCGGGACTCGAGGCCTGGGAGAGCACCAACCTGCACACGGTCGCGGCCGCGCTGGTTGCCGGCGCGCTGGCCCGGCAGGAGACCCGCGGGTCGCACTGGCGCGAGGACTTCCCCGACCGCGACGACGAGCACTGGCTCGGGCACCTCGACGTGACGCTCGGCACCGACCTGGGGCTGGCCCTGACCTACGAGCGGAAGACCTGATGAGCGACCATCCGCTGCCCGCGGGTTACGGCACCGGGCTGCTGCACGACGCGCTGACCGAGGACCTCGCCGGCGGCGTCGACGTCACGAGCGTCGCGATCATCCCGCTGGACCACCGCTCGACCGGCCGGTTCGTCAGCCGCGACCACGGCACGGTCGCCGGGCTCGCGCTGCTCCTGCCTGCCCTGGCCGAGCAGCTCGACGAGGTCGTGGCCGCCGTCGACGACGCCACGCGGGTCGCACCCGGCGAGGTGCTGATCACCGTGACCGGCCCGACCCGTACGCTGCTCACCCTCGAGCGGTCGGCGCTCAACCTGCTCGGCCACCTCTCCGGGGTCGCCACCCTGACCAGTCGGTGGGTCGACGCCGTGGCCGGCACGGGCGCCGAGATCCGCGACACCCGCAAGACCACACCGGGCCTTCGACTCGCCGAGAAGTACGCGGTCCGCTGCGGCGGGGGCACCAACCACCGGATGTCGCTGTCCGACGAGGCCCTGATCAAGGACAACCACGTCGTCGCCGCCGGCAGCATCACCGCAGCGCTGGAGGCCGTACGCGCGCAGTTCCCCGGCCTGGCCTGCGAGGTCGAGTGCGACACGCTCGCCCAGGTGGCCGAGGCTGCCGACGCGGGCGCCGAGATGATCCTGCTCGACAACATGGACGTCGTGACCACCGGCGAGGCGGTCCGGCTGGTCGGCGGCCGGTCCCGTACGGAGGCCAGCGGCGGCCTGACCCTCGAGTCGGCGCGCGACGTTGCGATGACCGGAGTCGACTACCTCGCGGTCGGCGCCCTGACCCACTCCGCCCCGGTGCTCGACATCGGCCTGGACCTTGGTGACGCCTGATGCTGCTCGCGGTCGATGTCGGCAACACCAACACCGTGCTGGGCCTGTTCGACGGGTCGCGGCTGGTCGACCACTGGCGGATCTCGACCGAGGCCAGGCGCACGGCGGACGAGCTCGGGCTGACCTTCGCCGGCCTGCTCGGCGACCGGGTCGGCGAGGTCACCGGCCTCGCGTGCTGCTCGACCGTTCCGGCCGTCCTGCACACCGTCCGCGAGGTCTGGTCCAAGCGGTTCTCCGGGTTGCCGCTGGTCATCGTCGAGCCGGGCGTCAAGACCGGGGTGCCGATCCTGTTCGACAATCCCAAGGAGGTCGGCGCCGACCGGATCGTCAACGCGCTGGCCGCCTTCACCGGCTACGGCGGCCCGGCGGTTGTCGTCGACTTCGGGACCTCGACCAACTTCGACGTGGTCTCGGCGAAGGGCGAGTTCGTCGGAGGGGTCCTTGCCCCCGGCATCGAGATCTCCGTCGACGCGCTCGCGGCCAGAGCAGCCCAGCTGCGCAAGGTCGAGCTGGTCCGGCCCCGGACGGCCATCGCCAAGAACACCGTCGAGGCGCTGCAGTCCGGCATCCTGTACGGGTTCGCCGGTCAGGTCGACCGGATCGTCGAGGAGATCCTCGCCGAGCTCGGCGACCCTTCCGGCGTCGCCGTCATCGCGACCGGCGGGCTCGCGGCGCTGGTCGTCGACGAGTCGCGTCGGATCACGGTTCACGACCCGTGGCTGACACTGGTCGGCCTGCGGCTCGTCTTCGACCGGAACCTCTGACGCCGGGTCACGTACTCCCGGCCGCGGACAGCGGCAACGGCACGCTGCCCGGGTCGTCCCCTTCGACGTGGTAGTCGAGCTCGTCCGTCTCGTCGAGCACCGCACCGCGCGCACGCAGCATCGGGCTGAGGATCGCCGCGACCAGCAGGTTGATGACGACGGTCGGGAGTCCGATCCAGATCGCCGCCTTGGTGTTGATGCCGATGTGCGACAACGCCCAGTTCGCGCCGCCGAAGTGCCGGTGCTGGGTGAGCGGATTGGGGGTCACCCACAGCATCCAGATCGACAGCGCCATACCGACGACCCACCCGGCGAGGAGCGCCTTCGCGTCCAGCCAGCGGGTGTAGAGCCCGACGACCACCGCCGGCAGGATCTGGATGATGACGATCCCGCCGATGAGCTGGAAGTCGATCGCGAACTGGACCGGGAGCGTCAAGATGATGACCAGCGCCCCGAACTTGACGATCAACGACACGATCTTCGAGACCTGCGCCTCCTCGCGTGGCGACGCATTCCGCCTGAAGTACGGCCGGTAGATGTCGCGGGTGAACGTGTTGGCTGCGGCGATCGACATGATGGCGGCCGGTACGAGCGCCCCGATCGCGATCGCCGCGAACGCGATCCCGGCGAACCACGACGGGAACTGCTGGTCGAACAGCATCGGGACGATCGTGTTCGCGTCCGGCTTGCCCTTCGAGTCCGCGACCGGCTTCACCCCCGAGGCGATGGCCATGTACCCGAGCAGCGCCAGGAACCCGAGCATCAGTGAGTACGCCGGCAGCAGCGCCATGTTCTTCTTCACGGTGTCCCGGCTCTTCGCGGCCAGGATGCCGGTCACCGAGTGCGGATAGAGGAACAGCGCGAGCGCCGAGCCGAGCGCGAGGCTGGCATAGGCGAGGTACTGCGGCTCGTGCAGGGTGATGTCGCCCTTGTTCGGCTTCAGCGGCAGCGCCTTGTGCGCGGCGTCGAAGATCTTGCCGTAGCCACCGAGCTTGTACGGGATGTAGATCACCGCCACGATCACGATCAGATAGATCAGCGTGTCCTTGACGAAGGCGATGAGCGCCGGTGCGCGCAGGCCCGACGAGTAGGTGTACGCCGCGAGGACCACGAAGGCGATGACCAGCGCGATATGCGGGTTCTTGAAACCGGTCGCCTCGAGAACGGCTTGGATGCCGACCATCTGCAGCGCGATGTACGGCATCGTCGCCACGATGCCGGTGAGCGCGATGGCGGCGGCGAGGATGCTCGACCCGTACCGACCGCGGACGAAGTCGGCCGACGTCACGTAGCCGTGCTGGTGCGACACCGACCACAGCCGGATCGCGACCAGGAAGACGATCGGATAGGCGACGATCGTGTAGGGCACGGCGAAGAAGCCGAGCGCGCCGGCGCCGAAGACGAGAGCTGGGACTGCGACGAAGGTGTACGCCGTGTAAAGGTCGCCGCCGACCAGGAACCAGGTCACCCAGGTGCCGAACTGCCTGCCGCCCAGCCCCCACTCGTCGAGGTGCATCGGGTCGCCGCCACGCTTCCAGCGCGCCGCCAGGAAGCCCATGCCGGCAACGATGAGGAAGAGCACGATGAGGACCGTGAACTCGACGGCGTTCACGCCCTTCATCAGCGCTCACCTCTCGTCGTCCGGTAGACGGCGTACGTGATGACGACGCTGATCGGGACCCACACCAGCTGGTACCAGTAGAAGAACGGCATGCCGCCCAGTCGCGGATGGTCCTGGTTGTAGATCATCGGGAACAGCGTCCCGATGAGGGGGATCAGCAGCAGGAAGTTCACCGGGCGGACGTGCACACCCCGCCGTACGGGAACCTTCGCCCGCTCCTCGCCGTGCGGCCCTGACGGACTTGCCACGCGAACCTCCTTGGGTCGCTGGCGCCTGCGGCGGCCCCAGTCCCGCCTCTGGTCACCTGTTCTTGGCTACCTAGTTGCGCGAGGGGGGAATGCGGTTTACCCGCCAGCTGCCCGAGATCGTTCTGTGACGCATGGGCGGCGGCAGATGAGGCATCACAGCAGGAGTCGCTGATGGTGAGGACCTCATGAACGAGCCGGCCACCCGGGTGGAAGCATCGCCGTGTGCGTCCGGCGCGGGCCCTCGCGCGCCGCTGGCGACCGGCGCCGACCTGCGTGATCTGGAACGGGAGGCCACGCTCACCCTGCTGTTCGACCGCCAGCACGGTCAGCTGCTCAAGCTTGCCGTCCTGCTCGGCGCTGGTCCGGACGCCGAGGACGTGGTGGCCGAGGCGTTCTGCGAGCTGCACCGGCGCTGGACCCGGCTGCGGGCAGCCGATGCGGCGCCGGCCTACCTCCGTTCCGTGGTGTGCAACCTCGTCCGCATGCGGCTGCGCCACCTCGACGTGGTCCGCCGCCACACCGAGTGGCCGCCCCCGCACGCGTCCTCCGCGGAGGCCGAGGCCGTACTGCGAGAGGACCAGCGCGAGGTCGTCGCCGCGCTGTGCGGCCTGCCCGAGCGGCAGCGACAGGCGCTGGTCCTGCGCTACTGGCTCGACCTGCGTGAACAGGAGGTCGCCGACGCCATGGGGATCTCCGCCGGTGCCGTGAAGGCGCACGTGTCACGGGGCATGACGGCGCTGACCCGCTCGCTCGGGGCGTGCAGATGAGCGCGGCGACGAGTCCCGCCCGGCCGGCTCCTGCGACAATGTGGCGTGACTTCCGCCGACGCACCCGCGCCTGACCAACCCTCCGAGGGCTTCGAGGACCTGCCTGAGCAGATGCGGGTCCGGCTGGACAAGCTGGACCGGATGCGCCAGGCCGGCATCGACCCCTACCCGCCCGGCTTTCCCCGCACCTCCGAGATCGAGCCGCTGCGGGAGAGGTACGCCGACCTCGGGGCCGATGTCGCCACGGGGGACACGGTCGGGGTCGCCGGACGGGTGATCCTGAGTCGGATCGGCGGGAAGCTCTGCTTCGCGACCTTGCGGGACGGTTCGGGCGACCTGCAGGTGATGCTCAGCCTCGACAAGCTGGGCGAGGAGTCCCTCGCCAGGTGGAAAGCGTTCGTGGACCTGGGCGATCACGTCGGAGTGACCGGCGAGGTCATCACCTCGCGCCGCGGTGAGCTCTCGGTGCTCGCGGACGACTGGGCGATCACCGCCAAGTCGCTCCGCCCGCTGCCGGAGAAGCACAAGGGCCTGGGCACCGAGCAACGGGTCCGGATGCGCTACGTCGACCTGATCGTCAATCCCGAGGCCCGGCGGATGCTCAGGACCCGCAGTACGGCCGTCCGGGCCGTCCGCGACTCGTTGGTCGCGCGGGACTACATCGAGGTCGAGACCCCGATGCTCCAGGTGGTCCATGGCGGGGCAAATGCCCGCCCCTTCCGGACCCATATCAACGCCTACAACATGGAGTTGTACCTCCGCATCGCGCCGGAGCTGTTTCTGAAACGACTTGCCGTCGGCGGCGTTGAGCGGGTGTTCGAGATCAACCGGAACTTTCGCAACGAAGGGGTCGACGCCTCGCACAACCCGGAGTTCACCATGCTCGAGGCCTATCAGGCCTATGGCGACTATGACCAGATGCAGACCCTGACCCGCGAGCTGGTCCAAGAGGCAGCGACGGCCGCATTTGGTTCGACTGTCGTGACCCACGTCGATGGCTCCGAGCACGACCTCGGGGGTATGTGGCGTTCCGTCACCGTATATGACGGTCTATCAGAAAGGCTGGGCGAGCACCTCGGGCCGGACACACCGGTCGAGGAGCTGCGCCGGCTGTGCGCCGCCAACGACATCCCGCTCGACCCGGCGTGGGGCAGGGGGCAAATCGTCCTCGAGATGTACGAGCACCTGCTCGAGGAGCACACCGTCGAACCGACGTTCTACCGCGACTTCCCGACCGAGGTCAGCCCGCTCACCCGGCAGCACAGGAACGATCCCCGGCTGGCCGAGCGTTGGGACCTCGTGGCGTTCGGCAAGGAGATCGGCACGGCCTACACCGAGCTGGTCGATCCGGTCGAGCAGCGGCGCCGGCTGACCGAGCAATCGCGGCTCGCCGCCGGCGGGGACGTCGAGGCGATGGCACTGGACGAGGACTTCCTCCGTGCCCTTGAATACGCGATGCCGCCCTCGGGCGGAATGGGAATGGGCATCGACCGGCTACTCATGCTCCTGACCGGTGCCAGCATCCGGGAGACAATCCTGTTTCCGTTGGTCAAGCCGGAGTAACCGAACGCATCTTTCCGCCGCAATGCCTGGTCCGGGCCACCCCCCAAGCCTTCGACTCGGCAGATTTTCCCCGGTCATTGGGTGTCGGCTTTTGCCATCGGGCTTCAGGGGCATTACCGTATTGGCATCTCGGCTCACCAACCGCTGAAAGGTCCGCCCACAATGGCGCAACGCGTTCAGGTGCTTCTGGTGTGCGACGTCCACGACGACGACGCCACCCCCGGCACCGAAACCATTTCGTTCTCCCTCGACGGCACCAACTATGAGATCGACGTGTGCGACGAGCACGCAGTCGATCTCCGGGAAGCCGTAGCGCCCTACGTCGGCGCCGGTCGCCGCATCAGTGGCGCCCGTTCCGGCGGTCGCCGCGCCGCGGTGGCGCCCAGCCGAGCTGTTGCCCGTCCCGCCGCCGGCTCCGACCGTCAGCGGGCCGGCGACATCCGCGCCTGGGCCAAGGCGCAGGGCCTCAATGTCAACGAGCGCGGCCGCATCCCGGCCACGATCGTCGAGCAGTACCAAGCCGCTCACTAGCAGCGACGCGGTCAGCGACCAGAACCTCCCGGCGGCCTGCCCGCCGGGAGGTTCCGTCGTCCTGCAACCGTCGCCCCCCCGCCACGGTCAGGCTGCCGACAGGGTACGAGGCGGTTGTTCGCCCAGAGGCGAACGGCTTCCGGTGGGGAACACTCACCTCGCGTGGCAAGTTGGGGATGCGTACGGCACCGGGACAGGCGCAGGGCGTAAGTTGAGTCCAGCGCTCAGGTCCGTCAGCCGAACGCCGAGGTATGCAGCACATGTACAGGTTTGGCACGCACAGGTCAGGCAGTGCAGGCAGCAACGGCAGGACACGGGACACCCGGTCCCGGGTCACGTCATCCGCACCACGCGGTCGACTTAGCAGGGTTACCATGCGGAAGGAAGGGGACCAACCGTCCCCGACCACCGCTCTGTAAGGAGCGATCATGTTCGAGAGGTTCACCGACCGCGCCCGTCGGGTTGTCGTGCTGGCCCAAGAAGAGGCCCGCATGCTCAACCACAACTACATCGGGACCGAGCACATCCTGCTCGGCCTGATCCACGAGGGCGAAGGCGTCGCCGCCAAGGCGCTTGAGAGCCTCGGCATCTCGCTGGAGGGCGTCCGCCAGCAGGTCGAGGAGATCATCGGCCAGGGCCAGCAGGCACCGAGCGGGCACATCCCGTTCACCCCTCGAGCCAAGAAGGTCCTCGAGCTGAGCCTGCGCGAGGCGCTGCAGCTCGGCCACAACTACATCGGCACCGAGCACATCCTGCTCGGCCTGATCCGTGAGGGCGAGGGCGTCGCCGCCCAGGTCCTGGTCAAGCTCGGTGCGGACCTCAACCGGGTCCGCCAGCAGGTCATCCAGCTGCTGTCCGGCTACCAGGGCAAGGAGGCCGCCGCCGCCGGCGGTCCCGCCGAGGGCACCCCGTCCACCTCGCTCGTGCTCGACCAGTTCGGTCGCAACCTCACCCAGGCCGCCCGGGAGAACAAGCTCGACCCGGTCATCGGGCGCGAGAAAGAGATCGAGCGGGTCATGCAGGTGCTCTCCCGCCGTACGAAGAACAACCCGGTCCTCATCGGCGAGCCCGGCGTCGGCAAGACCGCCGTCGTCGAGGGCCTGGCCCAGGCGATCATCAAGG
>JAWWOL010000212.1:0-3565 GCA_033851695.1 Frankiales bacterium | reverse complement strand
CGCGAACCGGTCGAGCTCGTCGTCGGTCAACGCCAGCCGCGCGAGCCGCGCGAGGTGGGAGACCTCCGCGCGGGTGATGGACGCCAATGCCACTCCCCAGGGCCGACTTGTTGGACGTAGGCCAGTCTAGGGTCTCCCGCGGACGCCGCGTCGGCCGTCCGGACCGGGTCAGCGGCTCGACCGCAGATGCCCAGCGGTGAGGAGTCCTGTTGTGGAGTGCTGTCGTGGAGACAGGAGGTAGTCACCAGCCGGTCGTCCGTGCGCGACTGACTCGGTCACCGCTCAGGCAGTGACCTCGGCCTGGACGTCGCCGAGGTCGTCCGAGCACAGCGCCATCCGGTTGAGCAGCCAGGCCGTCGCGGCGGTCGCCTCCATCGGGCGGGCGAGGTACCAGCCCTGGGCCTCGTCGCAGCCCATCGCGGCCAGCCTTCGCCAGGTCTCCAGCGTCTCGACCCCTTCGGCCACGACCCTCAGGCCGAGGGCCTCGCCCAGGTCGATGATCGAGCGGACGATCGCGGCGTCGTCGGCGTCGAGGTGCAGCCGCTGGACGAAGGACCGGTCGATCTTGATCTCGCGTACCGGCAGCCGCTTGAGGTGGCGCAGCGAGGAGTAGCCGGTCCCGAAGTCGTCGAGGCTCAGTGCGACCCCGAAGTCGGCCAGCTCGCGCAGCACCTCCTCGGTCCTGGCCGGGTCGTCGATCAGGGTGCCCTCGGTGATCTCGAGCTGCAGGGCCGAGGCCGGGACCCCCTCGCGTTCGCAGGTCGCCCGCAGCGCCGCCGCGAACTGGGGGTCGTGCAGGTCCCGTACCGAGACGTTGATGGCCACGGAGACCTCGATGCCAGCCGTCCGCCACGCCGCGACCTGGCTCACCGCCGCCCGGACGACGTGGTCGGTGAGCGGGCGCATCAGGCCGGTCTGCTCGGCCAGGGGCACGAACACGTCGGTGGGCACCTGCCCCCGTACCGGGTGGTACCAGCGGACCAGCGCCTCGACCCCGACGACCCGACCGGTCGAGAGCTCGGCCTTGGGCTGGTAGTGCAGGACCAGCTGCCCGTCGTCGATGGCCCTGCGCAGCTCGCCCAGCAGGGCCAGCCGCTCGGTGGAGTGCCGGTCCAGGGCAGGGTCGTACATCCGGACGCCGTTGCGGTCGTGCTTGGCGAGGTACATCGCGACGTCGGCTCTGCGCAGCAGCGACTCGAAGCTGTCGGCGTGCTCGGGGTGCAGCGCCACCCCGATGCTCACGTCGAGGTCGAAGAACATCCCGTCGCCGGCGAAGACGTCGTCGAACGCCTGCAGCAGCCGGCGGGCCAGCATGTCGGCCTCGGCTGCGTCGACGTCACGCAGCATGACCGCAAACTCGTCGCCGCCGAGCCGGGCAACCGTGTCCGACGGCCGTACGGCGGCGCTGAGCCGGGCCGCGACCAGCTGGAGCAGCCGGTCCCCCACCTGGTGGCCGAGGGTGTCGTTGACCTCCTTGAACCGGTCGAGGTCGAGCAGGCACAGGGCCAGACCGGTCCCGTCGTGACGAGCAGCGGTCAGCGCCTCGTCGGCGTCGCGCAGGAGGTACTTGCGGTTGGGCAGCCCGGTCAGCGAGTCGTGCAGCGAGGCGTGCTCCTGCTCGCGGGAGACCGAGGCGTTCTTGTAGACGGCCAGCAGCGGTATGAGCAGCAGCGGCACCAGCCAGACCTGGTGGTCCAGCGCGAGCACCACGAACGGGGACAGCGCGAGCAACGAGCCGGTGCTGAGCAGCTGGAAGCCGAAGTCCTCACTGACCTCGGCCCACAGTGAGGAGTTCGACAGCAGTGCCAGCGCCTGCCCGACGACGAGGTCGTTGACCAGGAAGTAGGCGACCGCGGCCACGACGATCACCCAGACGTCGACGCTGGTGATCACCGCCGGCGTGTCGGGGGCACCCTTGGCACCGGCCAGGGACAGTACGGCGCCTGCGGCCGCCCAGCTGACGGCGTACTGGGCGGCGTTGAACGTCATCCGCCACCAGACCCGGCGCTGAGCCCGGTCACCGACCATCGTCGCGACCGCCTGCAGCAGGATCGCGACCGGCAGCCCCCAGTGGAACAGCATGGCGAACACGAAGCAGGTCGTGATCGTCACGCCGTTGCTGTCCGGCGATCCGGCGACGAGCAGCGGGCGCAGCTCGGCGAGCAGCACGAACGTCGCCATGAGCGCGAAACCGGAGCCCATGGCCGAGAAGTCCGACCAGCTCAGCCGGCTGACCGACCAGCCGATGAGGCACCAGCCGGCCAACGTGACCAGCGCGATGTAGCCGAAGAAGACATGAGCTCCCCGCTGTGGCCCCCGGTTGCGGGCGAGCGGGTCCTCGAGCATGGTGTCCTCACGTCAGAGTCCTGCGCCGGCCCAGCGTTGCCTCATTGTCGGGTACGAGACCCACCGAGTTGACAGATCTGGCGAAAATCATGCTCGGGTGTGCCGTACGGCCGCTGCTCAATGCGCCGAACAGCCGTAGGTCAGCCGTCAGCCGACGCAGCGGCGTCGGGCAGGGCCACCGCCTCGGGACCGCCCGCGAGCAGCCGCTCGAACGCTTCCTCGTCGAGGATGTGGACGCCGAGACTGACCGCCTTGTCGAACTTGGTGCCGGGCGAGTCACCGACGATGACGTACGAGGTCTTCTTGCTCACCGAGCCGCTGACCTTGCCGCCGCGGGTTTGCACGGCCTCGGTGGCGGAGTCGCGGCTGTGCCGTTCCATCGACCCGGTGATCACGACGGTGACGCCCTCGAGCGGGCGGGGTCCCTCGTCGACGACCTCCTCGGCCATCCGTACGCCGGCCTTGCGCCACTTGTCGACGATCTCGCGGTGCCAGTCGATCTCGTACCAGGCGAGGACCGCCTCGGCGATCGTCGGGCCCACGCCCTCGACGGCGGCGAGCTCCTCGACGGAGGAGCTGAAGATCCGGCCGAGGTCACCGATCTCGCGGGCGAGCGCCTGGGCAGCTGTCGGCCCGACGTGGCGGATGGACAGCGCGACGATCACCCGCCACAGCGGCCGATCCCTTGCTGTAGCGAGATTGTCGAGCAGGCTCGTCGCGGTTGCCTTGAGCTCGCCGTCCTGCTTGACGAAGTAAGGACAGCTGGCAAGTTGTTCAGCCGTGAGGTCGAAGACGCCGCCCTCGTCGGCCAGCAGGCCGCACTGCAGCAAGGCGATCGCGGCCTTGTAGCCCAAGGCCTCCACGTCGAACGCGCCTCGGCCGGCCAGGTGGTACAGCCGCTCACGCAGCTGGGCCGGGCAGGTGCGGGCGTTGGGGCAGCGGGCGTCGGCCTCACCCTCGGGGCGGGAGAGCAGCGTGCCGCACTCGGGGCAGTGCGTCGGCATGACGAACGGCCGCTCGGTGCCGTCGCGCAGGTCGACGACCGGGCCGACGATCTCGGGGATGACGTCGCCGGCTTTGCGCAGCACCACCGTGTCGCCGATCAGGACCCCCTTGCGCTTGACCTCGTCCTGGTTGTGCAACGTGGCCAGGCCGACGGTCGACCCGGAGACGACCACCGGCTCCATCGAGCCGAACGGGGTGACCCGTCCGGTCCGCC
>JAWWOL010000184.1:0-6516 GCA_033851695.1 Frankiales bacterium | reverse complement strand
TGGTCAGCGCGATCACCGTCTACCGGTTCTTCCAGGAGGCCCTGCTCAACGTGGTCAAGCACGCCGACGGGGACGACGCCTCCGCGACGCTGGAGATGACCGAGCAGGAGCTCACCGCGACCGTCGTCGACGCGGGTCCCGGTTTCGACCCCGCGTTGGTCAAGCCGGACAAGGGACGTCACGTCGGGCTGGGGCTGTTGCGCGAACGGGCCCGGCTGGCCGGCGGCTCGCTCACGGTCAGCTCGGCCCCCGGCGGCTCGACCACGCTGTGCCTGCGACTGCCGCGCTCGGCCGGGCAGTCCAGTGGCCCGTTCGGTTCACGGCTGCAGCCGGTCCCACCGGTCGCTGAGCCGGCCCGAGCCTGAGCCTCAGCTCCGGGACAGGGCCTCGATCAGGGCTGTCGCCTGGTCGGCCGGCATCGCCCGGCCGAAGAGGTATCCCTGTCCGTACCGGCAGCCCATCGCCAGGAGCGTGTCGCGCTGGCCGGCGGTCTCGATGCCCTCGGCGATCACCGTCAGCCGAAGCGCGCCGCCGAGGCTGGTCACCATCTCGGCCACGGTGACCGCCTCGGGGCTGGTCTCGAGGTCGACGATGAAGCTGCGGTCGATCTTGAGCGTCGTGACCGGCAGCCGGGTCAGGTAGCCGAGCGAGGAGAAGCCGGTGCCGAAGTCGTCGATGCTGAGGAGTACGCCGGTGGCGGCGAGGTCGGCGATGACCCCGCGCGCGGCCGCCGTGTCGTCCATCAAGGTGGACTCGGTCAGCTCGAGGGCCAACGACCAGGGCGACACCGTCGCCATGGCCTCGCGCACCGTCATCAACAGTCCGGTGGCCGTGAGCTGTTGCGCAGCCAGGTTGACCGACAGAGTGAGCGGCAGGGCGGGGAACCGCTCGGCCCAGGACCGTACGGTGGCCGCCGCCGTGCGCAGCACCCACTCGCCCAGCGGGACGACCAGCCCGGTCTCCTCCGCCAGCTCGATGAACGCCGCCGGTGCCAGCAGGCCGCGCTCAGGGTGCTGCCACCGGACGAGCGCCTCGAAGCCGACCAGCAGGTCGGCCCTGGTCAGGTCGACGACCGGTTGGAAGAAGACCCGGAACTCGCCGGCGCTCAGCCCGTGCCGCACCTGGGCCTCGAGGTCCAGCCGGTCGAACGCGCGCTGGCGCATGTGCACGTCGAAGACCTCGTAGCCGGAGCCTCCGCCGCGCTTGGCGCGGTACATCGCGATGTCGGCGTCGCGCAGCACGTCGGTCGGGTTGTCACCGGGCCTGGCGAGGACGACGCCCACGCTGCCGGTGGGCGTGATCGGCCGGGAGCCCAGCACGACCGGCTCGGCGATGATCGCCAGGACGTGCTCGGCAAGCCGTGCCGCCTGGTCGGGAGCCTCGGTCCGCGGGGTCAGGATGACGAACTCGTCGCCGCCGAACCGGGCCACGACGTCGGAGGCGGGTACGGCAGCCCGCAGCCGCTGGGCCAGGGTGACCAGCAGCTCGTCGCCCAGGTCGTGGCCGAGCGAGTCGTTGACGATCTTGATCCGGTCCAGGTCGAGGAACGCGACGAGCAGCCCGGCCGGGTCCGCCGCGGGACCCTCGAGTGCCGCGGCCAGCTGGTCGATGAGCATGGTGCGGTTCGGCAACCCGGTCAGCGCGTCGTGCTGCGCCTGGTGGGCCAGCCGGGCCAGGAGGTGCTGCCGGTCGACGGCGAAGCCGACCAGGCGACCGGCCCGCTGGATCAACGAGGTGATCTCCCCACCGGGCAGCCCTGGCTGGCGGCGGTAGACGGCGAACGTGCCGAGGATCCGGCCACTGGCCGGTGACCGGACGGGGAAGGACCAGCAGGCCCGGATCCCGATCAGGGTGGCCAGGTCGTGGAAGACGCTCCACCTAGCGTCGGCGAGCAGGTCCGGCACGAGGACCGGCCTGCCACTGGTCACCGCCAGCGCGCAGGGGGAGTCGGTCACGGAGGTCGGCAGCCGGTCGACACGACGGCGGTAGACGTCCGGCAAGCTCGGCGAGGCGCCGTCGGTGAGGACGGTGCCCGCAGCGAGCTCCTCGGTGAGCAGCACGGAGCACAGGACGTCGTCGAGCTGTTCCTCGACCCAGCGGGCGATCGCGGTGAGGGCTTCGGTGACCGGCGCCTCGCCGGCGATCAGCTCGAGGACCCGGGCCTGGGAGCGTTGGGAGCGCTCGCCGCGGTCCTGCTCGGTGATGTCACTCGCCACGATGACCACGCCGGCGATCTCGGGGTCGGCGAGGAGGTTGTTGGCACGCGTCTCGTAGCGGCGGAAGCCGCCGGCGGCGAGCAGCAACCGCACCCGCATGGGCGGGCTCGGACCGGGCCGGGCCACGATGGTCCGCAGCCCCACGGTGGCAGCGACCCGGTCGTCGGGGTGGATCAGGTCGAGCACGTTGCCGCCGACCTGCATGCCCTCCGGGTAGCCCAGGATCCGCGCCGCGGACGGGCTGGCATCGGTCAGGGTGCCGTCGGCCCTGGTCACCACCAGGATGTCGGACATGTGGAGCAGGAGCGCGTGCTGACGGCGCTCGCGTTCGGCCAGGCCGGCTTGGCCGTCGGTCGGATGTCCCCCGTCACTGGCCCGCATCGTCACCCCCGGTGCCTAGGGGCGCAGCGACCTGGCGCCGGCGAGCGATGCCACGCCGGGCGTGACCGGTGGCAGCCCGGCGGCGTAGCACAGCAGGTCGCACCAGCCGGCCAGGTGCGCACCGAGGTCGTCCTCCATCGGGCTCCAGGACGCGCGCACCTCGAGTTCGGCCGTCGCCCGCTGCTCGGACAAGGCGCCGAAGCTCTCCGAGCTGGCCCGCGTGACCGTGCCGCCGGCCGCCGTGACCCTGGCGCCGTGCCCGGCCAGCGCCTCGAGCAGCCAGCTCCAGCCGACACTGGCCAGCATCGGGTCGTCGGCCATGTCCGGGTCGAGGTCGGCGCGCACGTAGGCCACCAGCCGGGTCGTGCCGTGCCAGGACTCGTGGCCGTCCGGGTCGTGCAGGACGACGAGCCGCCCGGTGGCCAGCTCGTCGCCGTCCTCCTGCGCACCGTCGGCACTCTCGGCAACCAGGCTGCCCGGCACCGGCACCGAGCCGGAGATCGCGACGGCATAGGGGGCCAGCCGCTGTGGCGGCCGGACCTCGGTCAACCTGACCTCGGGCCGCGGGCGGGCGCCACGCAGGCTCGCGACGGCGAGGGCGAACGCAGGTGGCTCCGGGCCGGAGGGTCCACCCACCCCGCCGGCACCGTTCGGGACGGACATGACGCCAGCGTAGGTCGGTGGCCGGGGGCCGTGGGGACGGCGCGCCGGGCAACCTGCCTATCGTGGGGCGGGTGATCCCCGAGTCAGCCGGTGGCTGAGTTCCTGGCCATCCTCTCGAGCATGCTCTGGGGGACTGCCGACTTCCTCGGCGGCACCTTCACCCGGCGGCTCCGGCCGCTGGCGGTCGTGTCGGTGACCCTCCCGGCGGCCGTACCGTTGCTGCTGGTCGCGGTCCTGGTGACGGGGGAGTACGCCGCCCCGCGCGGCTACCTGCCGTGGGCGTTGGCCAGCGGTCCGGTCGGCCTGCTGTCGGTCAGTGCCTTCTACCGGGCCCTCGCCACGGGGACGATGGGCATCGTCGCGCCCGTGGCGGCGACCGGCGTGGTGGTTCCGCTCGTCGTGGGCCTGGCGCAGGGTGGGCACCTGTCCGTCGTCGAGCTGGCCGGGCTGGTGCTGGCCACGCTGGCCACCATCGGCGTGAGCGCGTCGGGATCCGCCGGTGAGGCGGTCCCGCCGGCCCGTACGCCGCTGGTGCTCGCGTTCGTCGCCGGCCTCGGGTTCGGGTTCGTCACTGTCGGGATCGGCGAGGGTGCCCATTCATCGGTGCTGATGACGCTGCTGGTCATGCGCTCGACCTCGTCGGCGATCCTGCTGCTGGTCTGGTTGGCGCTGCGGCAGCGGCCGTCGCTCGGCGTACGGGACGCCGCCGGTCTGTGGCTGGTCGGGCTGGCCGACGCGGGCGCCAATGCGATCTACGGGTCCGCCGTACGGCTGGGCGTGTTCAGCATCGTCGTCGTGCTGGGGTCGCTCTACCCCGCGGCCACCGTGCTGCTGGCCCGGCAGGTGCACGGCGAGCGGCTGACCCGGCTGCAGCTGGCCGGAGTCGCCGTGCTGCTGGTCGCCGTGCCGATGATCACCGCCGGCTGAGGGCCCTGCACCGTCGGCCGCCGGGCCCGACACGCCGGGACGAATCCCCCTGCGGTCTGGGCGGCCGTGACACCGTGAGGGACGGACAGCTGCGACCAGGGAGGTGCCCATGCTCGACCACCGATACTGCCCCGTCTGCCAGGCCGAGACCGAGGTGGAGCTGCTGCCCTGCCTGGACGGACACGGCGAGGACTGCACCGAGCGGGTCTGCATCGGCTGCAGCAGCGCCATCTTCGCGGGCCTCGTCCCCGCGAACGGCCTGCGCCGCGCCTCCTGACCCACCGCGTGGGAGCATCGGTCGGGTGACCACCGCCCCCTCCGCAGCCCGCGTCCATCCCGGTCTGGCCGACAGCGCGTTCCTGCTGGCGTGCCGGCGCGAGCCGGTGCCGCACACGCCGGTGTGGTTCATGCGGCAGGCCGGCCGGTCGCTGCCGGAGTACCGCCAGGTCCGCCAGGGCATCGCCATGCTCGACTCCTGCATGGATCCGGCGCTGGTGCACGAGATCACGATGCAGCCGGTCCGCCGCTACGGCGTGGACGCCGCGATCTTCTTCAGCGACATCGTGGTGCCGCTCAAGGCCAACGGCTTCGGCGTGGACATCGTCCCGGGCGTCGGTCCCGTGGTCGCCGAGCCGATCCGGACGCTCGCGGACCTGGACCGGCTGCCGCCCCTCGACCCCTCGGCGGTGGGCTTCGTCAGCGAGGCGATGGGCACCCTCGTACGGGACCTCGGGGCCACGCCGTTGATCGGCTTCGCCGGGGCACCCTTCACCCTCGCCAGCTATCTGATCGAGGGCGGGCCGTCCAAGAACCACGAGAAGACCAAGGCGTTGATGTACTCCGGCGACCCGCTGTGGGCGGCGCTGCTGGACCGGCTGGCCGACATCACGCTGTCGTTCCTGCGGGTGCAGGTCGCCGCCGGGGCCTCGGCCGTGCAGCTGTTCGACTCCTGGGCGGGGGTGCTCTCGGCCCGCGACTACCAGCGGTACGTGATGCCCGCCAGCGCCAAGGTGCTCGCGGGGCTGGCGGACCTCGGGGTGCCGCGGATCCACTTCGGTGTCGGGACGGGCGAGCTGCTCGGACTGATGGGATCGGCTGGGGCCGACGTCGTGGGGGTCGACTTCCGGGTGCCGCTGGACGAGGCCGTCCCGCGGGTCGGCGCCGGGCGCGCCGTGCAGGGAAACCTCGACCCAGCAGTGGTTTTCGCTCCCTGGGAAGCCGTGGCGACGCAGGTGCGGCGGGTGCTGGCGGACGGCCGGGCTGCTGAGGGTCACGTGTTCAACCTGGGTCACGGCGTGCTGCCTGAGACCGACCCGGACGTGCTCACCCGGATCGTCGAGCTGGTGCACGCCGAGTCGGCCCGATGACCTGGGTCGCACCCGCGCCCCTGCCTGTCGATGGTCCGCTCACCGGCGACGACCGGCCGATGCTCGAGGGTTACTTGGCCTGGGAACGCGCAACTCTGCTCAATATCTGTGCCGGCCTGACCGGCGACCAGCTGGCCTCGCGGCCGATGCCCCCGTCGACGTTGTCCCTGCTCGGGCTGGTACGGCACGCGGCCAAGGTCGAGCGGATCTGGTTCCGGCAGCGGGCGGCCGCGGAGACGGTGGAGCCGATGTACGACCTCGCGCTGGCCAAGGACACCGACTTCGATGACGGTTCGGCCGCATCGGCGGAGGCTGACTTCCTGCGGCTGCAAGCGGAGTGGGCGCAGGCGGACGCCGCCGTTGCAGCATTGCCGTTCGACCACGCGTTCGTCCTCGGCGAGGAGACCTGGTCGCTGCGGATGGTCTACGTGCACATGATCGGCGAGTACTCCCGGCACAACGGCCATGCCGACCTGCTCCGACAGGGGGTTGACGGGGTCACCGGTCGCTGAGCCTCACCCGGCCTTCCGGGGACGACTCCTCCTGCGCAGACTCTGCGTTGCCCGCTGCCGGCGGGCAATGCAGAGTCCCTCGGGGAGGTGTCGGCCCCCGTCGGGCGCGGACGTCACACGGTCACCCGATGGGGGTCCGGTCACTCAGCCGGCGGGCGACGACCACCCAGGCTGTGTTGACCTCCTCGAGTGGCCCCTCCCCGAGCAGGGCCGTCATCTCCTCCGCCAGCCGATCGGTGAGCTCGTCCAGCCGTCCCCGCTCCTGCAGCGCGAACCGCAGCGGCGAGCCCAGGGCGAACCCTTCGGCGACCGTCCCCGCCGAAGTGGCGGTCCCGGGGAGCACCAGCCGGTCGATGCTCACCGCCTCGAGCCCACCCGCCAGGAGGTCCGCCCTGATCTGCTCGGGGTCGGAGTAGCCGTGCGGCACCCGGACGATGAAGCTCGGCGGGT
>JAWWOL010000138.1:0-5191 GCA_033851695.1 Frankiales bacterium | reverse complement strand
ACTGCTCGATGCGAACGGCCGGGTGAGTACCGCCAACATCAGCTTCTCGGCGGCGGACACCGGCCGGCAGGTCGACGACTACATCTTCGACGGATCCGGTACGCAGACCTTCACGCCGAACTTCAACTACGCCGGCTTCCGCTACGCCGAGGTCACCGGGCTACCGGCGGACGCCCCGGTCAGCGTCGTCGCCGACGTGATCCACAACGACGTCGCGCAGACCGGCACGTTCAGCACGTCCAACCCGCTGCTCAACAGCATCCAGGGCGCGCTGCTGCAGACCCAGCTCAACGACCTGCAGGGCATGCCGCTCGACTGCCCGACGCGGGAGAAGCGCGGCTGGCTCGGCGACGCGGGTGACACCGACGCCGAGGCGATGGCCAACCTCGACATGCAGGCGCTCTATTCGAAATGGCTCGGCGACATCCGCACGAGCATCAACGCCGACGGCAGCGTGCCGTCCGTGGCGCCGGACCAGGGCGAGGGCAGCCGGTACTACACCGATCCCGCGTGGGGCACGGCCTACCCGCAGGTGGTCTGGGACAGCTACACCCAGTACGGCGACAAGACGGTCCTGCGCGACAACTATTCACAGGTCAAGGGGTGGGTGGACTACCTGGCGACGATCAGCGACGCCAACCACATCGTGACGAACTCGCCCGGCTCGTGGGGCGACGACTGGCTCGCCACCGTCAGCACCCCGCACGTGTACTTCCAGACGCTCTTCTATCTGATCGACAGCCGGTTGCTGGCGAACATGGCCACCGCGCTGGGCAACACGGCGGACGCCACGAAGTACCAGCAGCTTGCGGCCGCCATCACGACCGGGTTCACCGACAAGTACTTCGACGCCGCGACCGACACGTACAGCCCGAACACTCAGCTGGCCTACGCGATGCCGCTCGCGCTGGGCATCGTCCCGGCCGGCCACGAGCAGGCCGTGCTCGGCCGGCTGGTCGCGGACATCGTCGCGCACGGCGACCACGTCACCACCGGCTTCGTCGGGACGACCTACGTCTACCAGGCGCTGGGGCTCTACCACCGCAACGACGTCGCCCTCGCGATCGCCGAGCGCACTGACTTCCCCAGCTTCGGCTACATGGTCGCGAACGGCCCGGGGACCATCTGGGAGAAATGGACGAACTCGTCCGCGCCGGACGGGACCTCGTCCAAGGATCACATCGGTCTCGCGGGTTCGATCGGCCAGTGGTACTACCAGCAGCTAGCCGGCATCCAGCCCGGGACGGCCGGCTGGCGCACGTTCACCCTCGCGCCCTCCGTCGTGGGCGATCTGACCCACGTCGACGGGACGCAGCAGACGGTCCGCGGCACGGTCACCAGCTCATGGCGCACCGACGGC
This sequence comes from Frankiales bacterium, assembly GCA_033851695.1. GTDB lineage: Bacteria > Actinomycetota > Actinomycetes > JAWWOL01 > JAWWOL01 > JAWWOL01. Next base: position 3,831 of record JAWWOL010000138.1, on the reverse strand, counting down.
GACACGCTGACCTACCACGCGCAGGTGCCGGTGGGCTCGACGGCCACGATCGAGCTGCCACTGCCCGGCGGGCCTGGCTCGACCGTCCAGGAGAGCGGGCACACCGTGTACGCAGGCGGGCCCGCGCTCGCCGCCGACCCCGGCCTCACCGTGCACAAGTTCGCCGCCGGCACGCTGCAGATGACGGCGGGCTCGGGGAGCTACACGTTCACCGTCCGCGCGCCGCATACCCCGACGACGACGCTTGCGATCAGTTCAGCGACCGCCCACACCACGATCGCCCCGGGCCAGACCGGAGATCTCAGCGTCGCGGTCGACGGCAGCTCGACCGGCGGCGGATCGGCGACGCTGGGGGCGCAGGCGCCGGCCGGCTGGACGGTCTCGGCGACGCCCGCTCAAATCGCACTCAACCCAGGGCCGACCCACACGCTCGCGACCGTCCACCTGACGCCGCCGCCGGATGCCCTCGGCAGCTACCCGATCGCGCTGACCGTCCACGCCCCTGACGGCACCATCGCGAAGGCGACGGTCACCGTTGACGTCTTCCACACGACGACCGTCTACGACTTCGAGTCCGGCTCGCAGGGCTGGCAGGCCGGGGCGAACGTCGACAACGTCGCTGCGGTCACCAGCTTCGCGAACGGTCCAGGCACCCCGCACGGCGGTAGCAAGTCGCTCGAGGCGAGCCCGTCGAATGTCGATGCCTCACTGTGGCGCACGATCTCGGTGACGCCGGACAGCCCGCTCGACCTGTCCTCGGCGACCCACCTCGCGCTGTGGATCGACAGCTGGGGCGGCCTGCCAGGTGCGACCTACCAGGCGCAGGTGGTCCTGCACAGCGGCAGCGCTGACCGCACGCTCACCACCGCGATCGCCAACGACTCGTGGAACCGCCTGGATCTCGACCTCTCGGACTGGGCGCAGCGCAGCGCCATCACCTCGATCGACGTCAGCTTCCGCGCCGCAGGCAGCACCGCGGTGTGGGGCGGACGGTTCCAAATCGACGATCTCGAATGGACGGACCAGAAGTCATGAGAGCTACCCATCTGCTCGCCACCACCGTGCTCGCCGCCGGCCTTTTGACGGCGGCCGCGGCAGCCGCCACCCCGGTCGCGGCCGCTCCGCAGCCGACCGGTCACGGCGGGTCCGCCCAGCCGTGGGACGCGTACAACTACTCGCCGGCGAGCCGGACCGTGACTGCGAAGCGGATCTTTCGCGAGACCGGGTCCGTGTCGGCGCCGGACGGGGTGCTGACCGGCCAGCCGACCACGCTGCAGGGCGCCGGCTCGTCGGTCACGCTCGACTTCGGCGAGGAGGTCGGCGGCCTGGTCACCGTCCACTCGACGGCCGCCACCGACGCCGGCCAGCGCCTCGGCCTCGCGTTCTCCGAGTCGTCGCAGTACGTGGGGACGACCAGTGACGCCAGCAACGGGGGCAGCGGGCCGGACGGCGCGATCTTCGCCGACCTCACGCCGGGGTCGTCGTGGACGATGCCGCAGGACAAGCTGCGCGGCGGCTTCCGTTACCTGACGCTGTTCGACGAGTCCGGCGGGTCGATCGCGATCGACAAGGTCAGCCTCGCGATCACCTTCGCCCCGTCGATGTCGAACCTGCGCAGCTACGACAACTACTTCTACTCGAGCGACCCGCTGCTGAACCGCATCTGGTACGCCGGTGCCTACACCGCGCAGACGAACGTCATCGCCCCGACGACCGGCCGGGTCTGGGGCCCACCGGCCAGCGGCTGGGACAACAGCGGCACGGTCGGCGTCGGCGACGAGGTGCTCGTCGACGGCGCGAAGCGCGACCGGACGGTGTGGCCCGGCGACCTCGGCGTCTCCGTTCCGACCGAGTTCGCCTCGCTCGGCGACGTCACCCCCACCCGCAATGCGCTGACCACGCTGTTCAACCATCAGGCGGCGTCCGGCGAGCTGCCCTTCGCCGGGCCCGAGGTGAACTTCTACGGCTCCGACACCTACCACCTGTGGACGCTGATCGGGACGGCGAACTACTACCAGTACAGCCACGACTCCGGCTGGCTGTCGGGCGAATGGGCGAACTACGTCCGCGCGCTGCGCTACTCGCTCGCCAAGGTGGGCAGCGACGGGTTGATGAACGTCACCGGCACCGCTGACTGGGCCCGCTCCGACCAGGGCGGGGAGAACATCGAGGCCAACGCGCTGCTCTACCGCGCGCTGGTCACCGGCGCCGAGCTCGCCGGCACGCAGCACGACGACGCCGACGCCACCAGCTGGGCGGCGACCGCTGCGCGCCTCAAGACGGCGATCAACGCAACGCTGTGGGACGACGCCGCCGGCCAGTACCGCGACAACCCGACCAGTAGCCTGCACCCGCAGGACGGCAACTCCCTGGCCGCCTGGTACGGCGTCGCATCGCCGGCGCAGGCGCAGCGGATCAGCGCCGCACTGACCACCAACTGGAACTCCTACGGCGCCACGACGCCGGAGAAGAACGGCGAGATCGGCACCTTCCCTGGCTCGATGGAGGTGCAGGCGCACCTGCAGGCCGGTGACGCGACCACCGCGTTGGAACTGATCCGCCGCGAGTGGGGCTACATGCTCGACTCGCCCCTCGGGACGAACAGCACGTTCTGGGAGGGCTACCTCGCCAACGGTCAGTTCGGCTACGGCGGGGCGTACATGAGCGCCGCACACGGGTGGTCGACCGGCCCGACCTCGGCGCTCACGTTCTACGTCCTGGGCATCCGTCCGACCACCGCGACCGGCGGTTACGACATCGCTCCGGAGACCGGCGATCTGGCGTCGGCGCAGGGCTCGCTGAAGACCCCGCTCGGCGACATCAAGCTCGCATGGCGGCACGACACGCGCTCGCGCACGTTCACCGCCAACCTCGATGCGCCTCGTGCCGCGGTGGCCGAGGTCGAGGTTCCCACCTACGGCGCACGGACGAACGTGACCGTCAACGGGCAGCCCGTGTGGGTGGCCGGCAAGCACAGCCTCGGCTACGGCGCGCACCTGGCCGGCGACTACGTCGTACTCACCGGACTGCCGGCGCACGCCCGGATCAGCAGCACCGCCGTCGGGCACGTCACGCCGACCCTCTCCGTCACGCCCACCTCGTCCAGCACCGCGCCGGTGCTCCCGGGCGCGAGCGCGACGATCCCGGTCACCGTGCGGGCCACCGGCGATGAGGTGGTGCGCGGCAGCGTGACCGCGACGGTTCCCGACGGGTGGACGGTCACCCCGGCCGCCTTCTCCCTCGACACCCGCGACGGCCCGGTCAGCACCGTCGTGAACGTGGCGGTGCATGCGCCAACCACCGGCAGCGGCGGGCAGCTGGACGTGCCGATCGTCGCGACCGCAGACCAGTTGCACGCCACCACCACCGCCCACCTGCTCGCCTTCGGCGGGTGGCCCCAGGGCACCACCGCGACCGCGTCCAGCTCCCACGCGCCCAACACCTACAACGGCGCCGTCCGCACCTACGACCCGAGCAACGCGCTGGACGGCGACCTCGCCACGTTCTGGAACGACGACACGTCCGGTGCCTACCCGGACACGCTGACGGTCACCGCACCGTCGGCGGTGAACCTGACCGGCGTGGGCTTCGCGTCCATGGTCGACGGCGTGCCCACCGACTTCACGGTGCAGACGTGGGACGGCACCCAGTGGGTCACCCAGGCGCAGATCGCCGGCAACACCGAAGTTGACCGCTGGATCCCGTTCCAGCACCCGGTCGCCACCTCGCAGGTACGCCTGGTGGTCACCGCATCGCAGACCCAGAACGGCAGCTTCACTCGCGTCGCCGAACTGACCCCGTGACCTCGGAGGTAACCCGACACATGCGCGC
>JAWWOL010000135.1:0-2641 GCA_033851695.1 Frankiales bacterium | reverse complement strand
AGCCCTGGCCGTTCCCCTGTTCGCTGATGCTGGGCTTCCGGGCCCGCGCCACCGACGAGACGATCACCCTGCCCGACGGCGAGATCGCCGAGGCGATGTGGCTGACCCGGCAGGAGCTGCGTGACGCCGTCACCACCGGCGACGTGCTCCTGCCACCCCCGGTGTCCATCGCCCACCAGCTCATCAACGAGTGGCTGGACGAGTAGTGCGCTACGCAGTTCTCGGTACGGGCCCGGTGGGCCGGGCGATCTCGGCACGGCTCGCGGGGCTCGGGCACGACGTCGCCATGGGCACGCGGGACGCGACCAGCCCGAAGGCGCTCGACCTGGCGGCCGAGCACCCCGAGGTGCGGGTGGCGACGTTCGCGGACGCCGCGACCGGTGCCGAGGTGGTGGTCAACGCGACCGGCGGCGTGGTCAGCCTGGACGTCCTGCGCGCCGCGGGCAACCTCAACGGCAAGGTCATCGTCGACATCTCCAACCCGATCGATCCGACCTCCGGCTTCCCGCCCAGCCTGACTGTCGCCAACACCGACAGCATGGGCGAGCAGATCCAGGCCGCCTTCCCCAACGCCCGGGTGGTGAAGTCGCTCAACACCATCAACTGCGACGTCATGGTCAACCCGGCGATCGTGCCCGGGGAGCACGTGGTGTTCGTGGCAGGCGAGGACGCCGACGCCAAGGCGACGGTGAGCACGATGCTGACGGAGTTCGGCTGGCCGGCGGAGCGGATCGTGGACCTCGGCGGCATCGACGCCGCACGGGCGACGGAGATGTACCTCCCGTTGTGGATCCGGCTCAACCTCGCGGGCGGAGGGCATTTGTTCAACATTGCGGTGAACCGGGGCTAGCCGAAACGCGATCGCAACGACGGAATCCCGCCTAGGTACTGCCCTGAAGCGACGGATTCCGCTAGATTCCGCGCCATGGGGCTATGCGATCCGTGCGCGACCGGCCGAGGCGAGCAGCGGTGACGGCCGCCGTAGCCCTGGATTCACTGCGCAAGGTCTTCGGCACGGGGGAGCAGGCGGTCACCGCAGTCGACGGCGTCGACCTCGAGGTCCGTGACGGCGAGTTCTTCTCGATGCTCGGCCCGTCCGGCTCCGGCAAGACCACCGTGCTGCGGATGGTGGCTGGGTTCGAGCTGCCCACGTCGGGACGCATCCTGCTCGACGGCGTCGACGTCAGCCGGCTCGCGCCGTTCGAGCGCGACGTCAACACCGTCTTCCAGGACTACGCGCTGTTCCCGCACCTGAGCGTCGAGGGCAACGTCGGGTACGGCCTGCGGGTCAAGCGGGTGGCCAAGGCCGAACGCCGCCAGCGCGTCGCCGAGGCGCTCGCGACCGTACGACTGCAGGGGTACGGGTCCCGCCGGCCCTCCCAGCTCTCCGGCGGGCAGCGGCAACGGGTCGCCCTGGCCCGCGCGCTGGTCAACCGGCCTCGGGTCCTGCTGCTCGACGAGCCGCTCGGCGCTCTGGACCTCAAGCTGCGCGAGGAGATGCAGGTCGAGCTCAAGGCGATCCAGCGCGACGCCGGGATCACCTTCGTGTTCGTCACCCACGACCAGGAGGAGGCGCTCACCATGAGCGACCGGGTCGCGGTGTTCAACGCCGGCCGGATCGAGCAGGTCGGCGCTCCCGCGGAGATCTACGAGTCGCCCGCGACCGCCTTCGTGGCGGGCTTCGTCGGCACGTCCAACCTGCTCAGCCCGGCGGCCGCCCGCCAGGTCGCGGGCGAGGACGGGCTGTTCAGCATCAGGCCCGAGAAGCTGCGGCTCTGGGCGACCGACCAGCCGGTGGCGAACGGCGAGCTCTCCGCCGACGGCACGGTCGCAGACGTCGTCTACGTCGGCCCGGCGACCCGCTTCCTGGTCGACCTCGATGTCGGCGGCCAGCTGATCGCCGTACAGCAGAACCTCCGGACCACCTCCGCCGACGCGACCGCCCGTCGCGGCGAGCGGGTCCGGCTGAGCTGGCGCGAGGAGCACATGTTCCGCCTCCCGACCGCAACCGCCCCCCGATAGCCGCCACGACAAGGAGCAGTCATGCGTGCACAGCGATCCACGGTCTACCGGGCGACGGCGGTGGTGGGCGTCCTCACGGTCGCCCTGGCCGGCTGCGGCAGCTCGTCGAAGTCCTCCGGCGCCGGATCCTCCGGGGGCGCCGCCAAGCTGCCCAACGTCGCGATGACGGACAAGCTCGGCAAGGGCGAGGGCGCGCTCAACATCATCGTCTGGGCCGGCTATGCCGAGGACGGCAGCAACGACAAGACGGTCGACTGGGTCCATCCGTTCGAGACGAGCACCGGCTGCAAGGTCAACGTCAAGGTCGGCAACACCTCGGACGAGATGGTCACGCTGATGAAGACCGGGCAGTACGACGGCGTGTCGGCCTCGGGCGACGCGACGCTGCGGCTGATCTACGGCGGTGACGTGGCGCCGGTCAACACCTCGCTGGTGCCCAACTACGCGACCATCTCGGACTTCCTCAAGGGCAAGGCCTGGAACTCGGTCAACGGCCAGATGTACGGGATCCCGCACGGCTGGGGTGCCAACGTGCTGACCTGGAACCCGGCCAAGGTCACGCCGGCGCCGGACTCGTGGTCGGTCGTCTTCGACCCCAACAGCCCGTACAAGGGCAAGG
>JAWWOL010000101.1:0-3140 GCA_033851695.1 Frankiales bacterium | reverse complement strand
CCGGCTTCACCAAGCCTCCGCAGGCCGAGTCGCTGGCCCTCTCACCCGACGGCAGCTCCCTCGCCGGCTACATCAAGATCTCCATGCAGGGGGACGTCGAGACCTTCGCGCTCCCGGGCGCGCACACACTGACCGACGGGGTCGTGCCGAGCGGGTGCACCACGGCCGGCAACAGCTGCATCAGCGCCGCCTACGCGAGCAACGGCGACCTCGTCTACGTCCGGGGCGACGGCCAGCAGCTCACCGTGTTCCGGCAGCACGGCGGCACGACCAGCCAGCTGTTCCACGTCGCCGGCGCTTACGGCGGCACCGTCGACGTCGACCCGACCGGGACCAAGGTCTTGCTCACCGACGGCGCAGCACACGCCTGGTCGTGGACCGATGGCGGGATCGCAAAGGCGCTGCCCGGGTCGATCACGGATGCATCGTGGTAGCCCTGCCGGGGTAGTACGTTCCGCATGCCGACCTGGGTGATCCTCCTGATCGTCGTCGCCGTGATTGTCCTCATGGCCGCCGCGGTGGCGGGCCGGATGGCCAGGACCCGCCGGGTCCGCCGCACCCGCGAGCTGCGCGCGCGGTTCGGCCCGGAGTACGACCGGCTCGCTTATGGCGGCTCACGCCGGCAGGTGGAGCGCGAGCTGCTCAAGCGCGAGCGCCGGCATCAGGGGCTGGACCTCAAGCCGCTGTCCGAGCCCGACCGGGTGAAGTACGCCGCGGGCTGGCAGGACGCCCAGCTGTTCTTCCTCGACGACCCCGTGCAGGCCGTACGGGATGCCGAAGCCTTGATCGGCAAGGTGATGGCCAAGCGCGGCTACCCGTCGACCGTCGACCTGGCGGCGCAGGCCGACGAGCTGTCCGTCGAGCACGCCCGCCAGCTGAGCAACCTGCGGGCAGCGCAGGCGATCACCGCTGCTGCCGGCTCGGGCAAGGCGACGACCGAAGATCTCCGCCAGGCGATGGTCCGCTACCGCGCGCTGTTCGCCGACCTGTTGCGGGCCGCCACGTCCGAGGCCCCGTCCTACCCGGACGACCCCGAGGAGGCGGTCCGGGTGATTCCGTCCTCCACCGACGGCTGACCGCACCTCCGGCCCGAAAACTGCCGGGAAACTGCCAGGGTGCCCGGGCAACCTGATCCATCGCTGAGGCGTCCCTGGTGCCATGAGTGCCGAAAAGGGATCCGTCTCGACGGTGTCCCTCGACCCGTCGGCCCAGCGGAGGCGCACCTGGGCCGCCGGCGCCGGGATCCTGGTCACCATCGGCCTCGTCGTCGTCGGGATGGCGCTGGCCGGGCGAGGCACTCCCAGCCCCCAGCCGGTTGCCACGCAGGCCCCGGTCCAGACGGCACCCACGTCGGCAGCCCCGTCGGCGCCGGCCCCGACGTCTGCCGCTGCTTCGACCACCCCGGCGCGTACGACCGCCGTCCTCGACGTGGACGGCGACGGCCGGCCGGACACCGCGTCGACGACGTTCCTCGGCAAGCAGTCGGCGCAGCTGGTGGTGCACCTTGCCACCGGGAAAACCCTGACCAGCAAGGCTTTCCCGCTCTACAAGCAGGACGCCGCCGGCAAGGTCTTCGCCGCCGACGTCAACGGAGACCACCGCTCCGAGCTGTTCGTCAGCGACCCGGGAGCGGACGGCACCGGCTACGAGCTGTTCTCGTACGTCCGCACGTCCCTGGTGGAGGTCCCAGCGCCCAAGGGGCAGATCGCGCCCTACCTCTACATCGGCGGCGGGATGTACTACGACTCGACGTTCAGCTGCGCCGACGGCCGGCTGCTCGAGGTCAAGGAGCAGCCGGACGTGAAGAACACCGCCAGCCTCCCGCCGGACCCGCCGTTCCTGGTGACCACGACGACGTACGCGCTGGCCGGCGGCGTCCTGAAGGCGACCGACGAGACGACGGTCGGCGTACCCGGCCGGGCGCAGGCTGCGGCCAAGCTGGCGGCCATGGGCAATGGCTGCGGCACCCGCCCGTGACGTCTGCTACCGTCAGACGGGTGACGCTGGTGCTGCTTCTTCTCAGCCGCCACGGCGGGGCCTGACCGACCGGCCCCCCGCTGTGGGGCTGTGACGCGTTGCCGGTCGATCCTCCTAGCACCGGCAGGAGCACGACCCCGTGACCAGCAACGTCTTCCCCTCCCTCAGCACGCCCGCAGGCCCCGTACCCTCCGGCTCACCGCACTGGAATCCGCAACGCGGCAGCCAGATGCCCTACCACCGCTACCGACCGGCCCACGAACGGGTCGAGGTGCCGGTCTCCGTCAGGACCTGGCCGGACCGGACCCTCGAGCAGGCGCCGCTGTGGGTGCCGGTCGACCTCCGCGACGGCAACCAGGCCCTCGCCCAGCCGATGGACCCGGCCCGCAAACGCAGGATGTTCGACCTCTTCCTGGCCATGGGCTTCAAGGAGATCGAGGTCGGCTACCCGTCGGCCAGCCAGATCGACTTCGACTTCGTCCGGCAGATCGCCACCGAGGGCGCCGTACCCGACGACGTCACGATCGTGGTGTTCACCGCTGCCCGCACCGACCTGATCGAGCGGACCTACGACTCGATCGCCGGCCTGCGCAACGTGGTGGTGCACATGTACACCGCCACCGCCCCGGCTTGGCGGGACGTCGTCCTGCAACGGTCGCAGTCCGAGCTCCTGGACCTGATCACCGCCGCCGGTCGTGACGTGCTTCGCGGCGCCGACCGCTACCCAGGGGCCAACATCCGGTTCCAGTTCTCTCCCGAGGTGTTCAACCTGACCGAGCCGGCCTACGTGCTCGAGGTCTGCAACACCATGACCTCGCTGTGGGACGCGAGCCCTGACCGGCCGGTGATCCACAACCTGCCGGCGACGGTGGAGTTCGCGACTCCCAACGTCTACGCCGACCAGATCGAGCACATGCACCGCAGCCACGACCGCCGCGACTCGGTGATCCTCTCCATCCACCCGCCCAACGACCGGGGTACGGGCGTTGCCGCGGCTGAGCTGGCCGTCCTCGCAGGCGCCCAGCGCGTCGAGGGATGCCTGTTCGGCAACGGGGAAAGGACCGGCAACGTCGACCTGGTCACCTTGGCCCTCAACGTCTTTTCGCAGGGCATCGACCCGATGGTGGACTTCTCCGACATCGACGAGATCCGTCGCACGGTGG
>JAWWOL010000055.1:0-3471 GCA_033851695.1 Frankiales bacterium | reverse complement strand
CGGGCCGGCGGGGTCCAGCCGAGCTCGGTCAGCCGCCGGCGCAGCGCCATGCCGGCCAGGCTCTTGTGCTCTGCCAGGTCCAGGGTCCGCCGCGGCTCCTCCTGCGGGTCGATCGCGACCAGCGCGTCGGCGGCTTGGACGTAGTCGCGCAGTGCAGCGAACAGTCGCGCGTCATCGAAATCAGGCACGTGCAGCTCCCCGCTGACAGTCGTTCTGGTGACGAACACTCAGCCTGCCTCATGCCCACGCCCGTGGCAATCCACCCCCGCCCGACCCGCTGTTGGGGGAAACCAGACCCAGGACCGCGGTCAGGTGTCCTGACGCAACAGCCGCCAGGCGGCCAGCCCGATGACGATGGCGATGTAGACGCAGAAGAGGGTGAAGCCGGACCAGGGCGCCATCGAGCCGGCGTCGTTGTGCACGTTGGTCACCGCGCTGCCGGCGTTGAGGGGCAGGTAGCGGCTGACGTGCGACTGCCAGTCGCTCGGCAACAGCCGGACGATGAGTGGCAGCACGAACAGCGCTCCGAACAAGGTTGAGATCGCCGCAGCCGTGTTGCGCAGCAACGCCCCGAGACCCATCCCGAGCAACCCGACCGCGACGACGTAGAGCGCGGCGCCGAACACGGCCCTCGCGACGTCCGGCTTCCCCAGCGAGGTGTCGAGGTTCTTGGACGCCAGGATCGACTGACCGATGAAGAACGCCACCAGCACCGCAGGCGTGATGAGAACCAGGGCCGTCGCACCGAAGACACCGAGCTTTGCCCACAGCACCGGCAGCCGGCGGGGCACCGCAGCGAAGGTCGCCCGGATCATGCCGGTGGCGTACTCACCCGTGATGAGCAGCACACCGAGGACGCCCATTGCCATCTGGGCAAGGAAAGTGCCGCCGAGGCTGATGCCGACCGGGTCGAAGTTGGCAGCGTCGTTGGGGTCGGGCGGCGGCCAGTGCGCCACCCGTACGGCCGGGACGAGGATCGACAGGCCGATGATCAGGACCAGGGCTGCCAGCAGCGACCACACGGTCGAGCGCAAGGAGCGGAGCTTGGTCCACTCCGACCGGAACACCCGGCCCTGGGTCACGCGCTGAGTGGTCGGCGCCTCGAGTACGGCGGTCATCGCTGGGCTCCCGTGGTGGTGGTCGTGGGGCGGTACTCGACCGCGTCGTGGGTCATGTCCATGAACGCCTCCTCCAGGGAGGCTTGCTGTGCCGAGAGCTCCAGCACCGTGATGTGTGCGTTGCCGGCTGCCAGGCCGATCTGGTCGGTGGTCAGGCCCGAGACCTCGAGCGCATCACCGTCGGCCGGCTTCACCGTCACGTCCGGCGCGGCCAGAAGTGCTGCCAGCGCGACGTTGTCGAGACTGCGCACCCGTACGACGTTGCGTGAGGCACTGGCGATGAACTCGTCCATGCTCGTGTCGGCGATGAGCCTGCCCTTGCCGACGACGATGAGATGCTCTGCGGTCAGGGCCATCTCGCTCATCAGGTGCGACGAGACGAACACGGTGCGGCCCTCAGCCGCGAGGCCCTTGAGCATCGAGCGGATCCAGCGGATGCCCTCGGGGTCGAGGCCGTTGACCGGCTCGTCGAGGATGACCGTACGGGGGTCGCCGAGCAGCGCGGTCGCAATGCCGAGACGCTGGCCCATGCCGAGCGAGAACCCACCGGCCCGGCGCTTGGCCACCTCACGCAGGCCGACCGCGTCGATGACCTCCTCCACCCGAGTCCGCGGCAGGCCCGAGGTCTGGGCCAGGGACAGCAGGTGGTTGAAGGCCGACCGACCGCTGTGGATCGACCGGGCCTCGAGCAGCGCACCGACCTCGTGCAGCGGTGCTACATGGTCCCGGTAGGGCTTGCCGTTGACGGTCACCGAGCCGCTGGTCGGCGCGTCGAGTCCGAGGATCATCCGCATCGTCGTCGACTTGCCTGCGCCGTTGGGACCGAGGAACCCGGTGACGATGCCCGGCTGGACGGTGAAGCTGAGGTCGTCGACCGCAACCTTGTCCCCGTACTTCTTGGTCAAACCGTGCGCCTCGATCATTGCTGCCCCTCCACGATCGCCGAATGCTCGCTGCGATCATGGCGGCGTCCAGCGGCAGCGCGGTAGCCGGCGAGGGCTCCCTCTCAGCCGCCCCACAGCCACGGAGGACCAGATCAAGGGTATGACCGCTTCGGCCATGGTCACCGGTCGCCCGAAGGGTCAAGATGTGGTGTGAGCCACGACGAAGTGGTGAGAGGCGGCGAGGACGACCAGGGCCGTTCGTACGGCTGGGTCTTCATCGTCGCGCTGGCAGGGCTTGCCGCCGTTGCCTCCATGCTCAACCAGCACGGAAAGCCCTCGGCGGAGCCCACCCGGCCGGTGCCCATCCTGAACCCGATCCCCGCCGCCTCCCCCACCTCGTCACCCCATCCGTCGGGCACCCTCGTGTCCGACCTCCCCGGGCCGGGCGCCCTCGACCCGACGCAGGCCGCGCTGGCACGGCAGACCGGATGGGTGCAGGCGCACGACATCTGCCCGATCGTGACCGACCACCGCGCCTCCATCGCCATCACGTTCATCCTGGAGAACATCACACCCGTGCACCTCACCATCGCCAAGGTGATGCCCGTCCTCCCGCTGAAGGGCCTGCGCCCGACCGGTGTCGAGCTGCACTACGGCTTGTGCAACGACCGGGTCGGCAGCCCCGGGCTGCCGCAGCCGCAGCTCGGGGCCGGCGGCACTGTGCTGGTGACGCTCAACTTCGCGCTGCCCGACAGCTGTCCGGCCCCCTACCCGGTCCTGCTCAGGGTGATCATGACCATTGACGGGCAACGGCGGGTCGAGGACCTGCCGCTGCTCAGCGACCTGGGCGGCGTCCGGTTCGACTCGTGCAAGACGGTGACCACACCGGCTGACTAGATCCGCCGGTTGTCCCGAGGCGCATAACGCGGCGCGAACCGTGGCTGACCCGGTCCGGACATCAGGATCAGCCTGATCGCCCGGTAGCGCTGGGGCCGGTAGGGCTCGAGCAGCTCGAGCATCCCCCGGTCGTCGACCGGCCGGCCCAGCATCGCCCAGCCGATCTGGGCGGCGAGGTGGTAGTCGCCCACGGAGACCGCGTCGGCATCCCCGTACGCCCGGCAGGCCACCTCCGCTGCCGTCCACACCCCGACGCCGGGCACCGTACGCAGCAGCAGCTTCGCCTCGACCGGCGACAGCCCGACGGTGCGCTCGAGTGCCGGCGCCAGTCTCGCCACCGCGACCAGGGTCTGCCGCCGGCGGCCGTCCACGCCGGCCCGGTGCCACTCCCAGTCGGGCAGCCGCACCCAGGCGGCCGGCTCCGGCATCACGGTGAGACCGCGCGGCACAGGTCCCGGCGCCGGCTCACCGAAGCGGCTGACCAGCTCGCGCCAGGACCGGGTGGCCTCCATGCCGGTGACGAGCTGCTCGAGGATCGCCGGCACCAGCGACTCCATCACCAGACCGGTGCG
>JAWWOL010000040.1:0-3116 GCA_033851695.1 Frankiales bacterium | reverse complement strand
GCCCGCGCCTCGTCCAGGTCGGCCCCGACGGCGGTCACCGACAGCACCCGGCCACCGGCGCTCACCACCTCTGACCCGACGGTACGGGTCCCTGCGTGCAGCACCTCGACACCGGGGATTCCTTGCGCAGCAGGCAATCCGGTGATCGTGTCGCCCGTACGAGGTGATGCGGGGTAGCCGTCAGCGGCGATCACGACGGTCACCGCGGAAGCGTCCGACCACTCCAGCGGAGGCAGCTCGGCCAGACGTCCCTCAGCGGCCGCGAGCAGCAACCCGGCCAACGGTGTCCGCAGGAGAGCCAGCACGACCTGGGTCTCCGGGTCGCCGAACCGGGCGTTGAACTCGATCACCCGCACACCCTGGGAGGTCAGCGCGAGGCCCGCGTACAGCAGGCCGGAGAACGGCGTCCCACGCCGGGCCATCTCCTCGACGGTGGGCTGCAGGACAGTGCGAAGCACCTCGTCGACCAGGCCATCGGGCGCCCAGGGCAGCGGGGAGTAGGCGCCCATGCCGCCGGTGTTCGGCCCGGCGTCGCCGTCGAAGGCCCGCTTGAAGTCCTGCGCCGGCTTCAGCGGCACCACGGTGACGCCGTCTGTCACGGCGAACAGGGAGACCTCAGGCCCGTCGAGGTACTCCTCGATCACCACCCGCTCGCCCGCAGCGTGCGCGATGGCCTCGCCGAGGCTGCCGGTGACCACCACGCCCTTGCCGGCGGCGAGCCCGTCGTGCTTGACGACGTACGGCGGCTGGAGGGTTGCCAGTACGTCCGCCGCGTTGCCGTCGCACACCCAGTGGCCGGCGGTCGGTACCCCCGCGGCGGCCATCACGTCCTTGGCGAAAGCCTTGCTGCCCTCGAGCTGCGCTGCAGCCGCCGACGGCCCGAACACGGCCAGCCCCCGGGACCGGCAGGCGTCGGCGGCACCCGCGACCAACGGGACCTCGGGGCCGATCACGACCAGGTCGGCGTTCCACGTGGAACCAAGCTCCGCGACCGCGGCCGGGTCGGCGACGTCGAGCGGGAACGTCTCGGCGACGGAGGCCGTACCGGCGTTGCCGGGGGCGCAGGCCAGCGCCACGACGGACGGGTCGCGGCGCAGCGCCACGCACAACGCGTGCTCACGAGCGCCGGCACCGACGACGAGGACCCGCAAGGACGTCATGCCGATCACCGTAACGAACCTTCAGGCGCTGTACGCTGCCCCCGTCGCGCTGCCTGAGACGGCGCAGGTCCGGGGGGACGGATGTTCGTGCGCAGGCTCGGGGCATTGCTGTCGGCGGCGGGACTGATCGCACTCTCCGGCGGAGGTGCTGCCGCCGCGCCGACGAAACCGGGGGCGCCGCACACCGCCACCGCCCAACCGACGAAGCCCCAGCCGCCGTCGGCGGCGGCTCCTGCCGGATGCGACCAGGAGATCTCCGACGACGCGCAGGTGATGTCCGGCGACGACCTTGCCGCGCTGAAGACGGACGCCGCGGACCTGGCAGGGACCACGATGTTGCGAATCCGGACAGTGACCAGTGTCCCGGGCGGTGACCTGAACGCGTACGAGAAGCAGCTGCAGATCAATTGCGGCTGGGCCAATGCGGCCAACGTCCGTCAGCCGAAGCTGCTCGTGCTCATGGTCGCAACGGAGGACCGGCAGATGGGCATCTATCCGGGTCCCGATCTGGTGGGCACGATCACCAAGCCGGTGTGGCTGACCATTGAGCAAGAGAACATGGGGCCGTACTTCAAGGACGGCGAGTGGTCTCCCGGGTTGCAGGCAGGTGTCGACTCGCTGGACCGGGTGCTCGCGGGTGACAGCCCGGGCATCGATCCATCCGAGGACCCGTCCGCCTTGGCGAGCGCAGCTGGGCCGATCCAGTACGACGCGAACGGCAACCTGATCCAGGGCGACGGGTCGGCGGAGCATCCGTTCATCAACGATCCGAACGGCGTCCTGCCCGGCTCACCACGAAATGACATCTTCCCCACCTTCGGCCTGATCTTCGCCATCCTCGCCGGGCTCGGCGTCATCGCCATGATCGTCGGTGTCTCGGGCCGCTCGCGCCGGCCGCGGACTGGTCGCTACGACCCGACCACGGGCCTGTGGGACAGCGGCTTCGGCGAGCGTCACGGAGGCGGCCACCACGGCGGGTTCGGGGGCTTCGACGGAGGCGGTGGCGGTGGTGGGGGTGGCGGTTCGTCCTCCGACGGTGGCGGCGGCTCCTCGGGGTTCTAGTGCTGCTCCCACGAGTCCGGGGCGTCGACCAGCTTCTGGACGTGCTTGGGCAGCGTGCCGTTGACGACGTCGGCCAGCGAGGTGTTCTCGAGCACGGAACGCAGGCTGGCCCGTACGGCGATCCAGACCGACTGCAGGTGCACCGCCTCGCCCTCGTAGTCGAGCATCTCCGGCCGTAGCCCGCGGACGTGCGCCATCGGGCCCTCGACCGCCCGGATGACGTCGGCGACCGAGATGTCGGAGGCGTGCAGAGCAAGCCGGTAGCCGCCCTGGGCACCGCGCTGGCTGTGCACGAGCCCAGCCCTGCGCAGCGAGCCCAGGACCTGGTCGAGGAACTTGCGCGGCAGTTGCTGGGCCTCGGCGAGCTCGTCGGCCGTGACGGGCGGCCCGCCCTCGGCCTCGCGGGCGGCGAGGATCAGTGCGGCGCGTACGGCGTAGTCAGCGGCGGCGGTGATGTGCACCCGCCCAGTCTGCCGGTCTGGCGGGTCAAACGCTTCATTGCAACGGTCGCGGCGTGCCGGAATGCCCGGCTCACGGTCCCGGTTTGACGGTCGGGAAGCTTAATCCTAGTTTGTACGTAGGATTAACCGCGTCACTCGGCAACCAGGAGTATCCGTGCACATCGACCCCTACCTCGTCCTCGCGGGCTTGGTGGTGGGCTCCATCGTGGGTCTCACCGGCATGGGTGGCGGCGCCCTGATGACGCCGATCCTGGTGCTGCTCTTCCACATCCAGCCGCTTGCGGCGATCTCGAGCGACCTGGTCGCCTCGGTGGTCATGAAGCCGTTCGGCTCCGCTGTCCACCTCAAGCACGGCACCGTCCACCGTGGGGTGGTCCGCTGGCTGGCGATGGGATCGATACCAGGAGCCCTCGCCGGAGTGCTGATATCGACC
>JAWWOL010000039.1:0-3265 GCA_033851695.1 Frankiales bacterium | reverse complement strand
CCAGCCGGCCTTTCCGGGTCGGTGGCTGCCCATGCCGCCGCGTTGCTCGGCTGAACCGGGTCAACGCCGGGCGCGAGCCGCCAGCATGACGGTGCCACAGACCAGTGCCGGCAGACCGGCCGTCGCGCGCCCCAGGTCGGTCAGCAGCTCCCGGCGCTCCCGGGTCGGCAGGGCGGCTACGAAGGGTGCGTTGTGCGGCATGCCGAGTCGCCACCCGACCAGTTCCGCAGGCGCCAACGGCACTCCCACGTCGACCCTGGCAGCGTCGATGGCCTCGAGCCGGGCGTGGCGGGCAGCGGCGGCCAGCCCGGCAGCAGTGTCGGTCAACAGCGCCGACTGCTGCTTGAGCTCCGCGTACCACTGAGGCGGTGTCCAGCCGCGCGCGGTCAACGCGGCCTCGACCACGTGCTTGACCGGGTGGTCGTTCTCGCGCGCCCAGGTGCTGGCCAGCACCCACCCGCCGGGGCGTACGACCCTGGCGGCCTCGGCCAGCGCGATCTCCGGATGCGGCAGGTGGTTGAGCAGGAAGCCCATGACAACGGCGTCCACCGCACCGGACCGTACGGGCAGCGCCGTGGCATCGCCGGCGACCGGCCGGCAGCCACATCGGCCCCTGGCGACGGCCAGCATCCCGACCGCGGCATCCATCGGTACGGCCGTGGCACCCGCAGCAGCCAGACGACGCGTCGCCGTACCGGTGCCCGCCCCGACGTCGAGCACGAGCAGCCCCCGCCAGCCCGGACCCCGTACGAGCAGGGCCTCGGCAAGGGCGCCGAACAGCCGGTCGGGTGCGTCGCCATAGGCGTCCGCGCCGGCGTCGTAGGCGTTGCGGAGCGCGACGTTGCTCACGACGGCCTCACGGCAGCAGCCGGCTGCCCTCGGCCACCCGGGCCGACCACCAGACAAGCTCCTCGGGCTGGTCGCACTTGCTCCACGCCATCTGCACCGCACAGCCCAGCAGGGCCAGCGGCAGCTGGCGCGCCCACCACCGTGACGTCTTCATGCCGTGGCGTTCCAAGGCATCCCGGTAGCGGTCGATGACCGCCTCCTTGCTCTCGGGGAGCCGGTCGCAGTTGACCGAGAGGTACCACCCGAGATCGACGCAGGGGGCGTCCACGCCGGGGAAGGCCCAGTCGACCAGGACGACCCGGCCATCGCGGCCGACGCCGAGGTTGCCACCCTTCCAGTCGCCGTGCACCAAAGCCCGGGGCGTCGCGGCGAGGGCCGTGACCAGTGGTGCCGGGTTCTCGGCCAGCGCGAGCACCGTACGGTGCAGGTCGGGCGCGTTGTGCGCGAGCCGACCCCACATCGGCTGAAGCAGAGCCGGGACGCCGGTGAGCGGCCCCCGCAGCTCCTCCCGCCGGGCGAAGGCAGGCCCGAGGATCTGCCACCGCTGCGCGGGCTGGGTGAGCCCGAGCTCGTCCACCATGCCGATGGTCGACGCGTGCAGCTGGGCCATGGCGTCGAGGAACAGGGCGTGCTGCTCGGGTGAGATCGGGTCGCAGTCGCGCAAGAACGCGTCCCCGACGTCACGCATGAGCAGCTCCGCCATGCCCGTTCCGGGATCGAATGCGACGTCGACCAGCGTCGTGTCGAGGCAGGCCGGCAGCGCATCGAACAGGCCGCTGGTGTGCAGGCGCACCACCCGCGGCACACCGACGTCGCCCACGGCGCGCATGACCCAGTCGGTCTCGTGGGACAGGCGCTTGACGACGTAACGCCCACCGTCGATGACGACGCGTTCGAACGTGGCTGACGACAGGCCTTCGGCTGTCGGGCCCACCGGCTCACGGTGAGTCGCGGCGGAAAGATCCAGGCGGGCCTGCAGGGTGGCCGTCACGACGCCTCCCGTACGGTGAGCAGGCCGGCCTGGATGTCGGCCTGTACGCAAGCGTCCCACCGGCCGCCGCACCACACCTCGTGCCGGGTGATCAGGCCGTCGCTGATCTCGACCAGGTGCGCCTGACGGCAGGTCCAGGGTTCGCCGTTCTCCGCCCACTCAAGGGCGAACCGGACGAGCTCACCGTTCGGCAGCGGTGAACGCACCACGTCCGTGAACGAGCCGGGGTCGGCGTACCAGCCGGACAGCTGCGCGGCGATTGCCGCGGGGCCGTGGGCCTCGAGCCGCCACATCGGGACGATCGCGTCGAGCACGGCGCCGGCGGCATAGAGCTCGGCAGGGATCCCGGTGCCCGCGGCGACCGAGTCGAGCAGGGTGGAGATCGGGTCTGTGTCCATGGGTTGACCTTGGGCTTCCCCTCTTGCACCTACTTTGCAGTCCGCCGAGTCACCCGGCCAGCTCGGAATACTTCGCATGTGCAAACGGTCTACAGTGGCTGACATCAGTAGATGACCCACTGAGGAGCCCGCGTGTCCGGCAACCGTCGCGTCCCCACCGTCGTCGACGCGGGCACCTGGCGGGGCCGCGCACTCGTACCGGTGCTGGTCTACGTCGGCATGCTGGTTGCCGTCGTCAGCAGCCTGGGCTCGCCGCTGGTGCCGACCATCGCCCACGACTACGGCGTCTCGCTGGGCAACGCGCAGTGGTCGTTGACGCTGACCCTGCTGGTCGGCGCCATCATCTCGCCCACGGTCGGCCGCCTCGGTGACGGGCCGCACCGACTGCAGGTGCTCGTCGGCTCGCTCGGCATCGTCTCCGCCGGCAGCGTGCTGGCGGCCCTGCCAGGACTCGGCTTCGCGTTCCTGCTGATCGGCCGGGGCATGCAGGGCGTCGGCCTGGCCCTGCTGCCGCTGGCGATGAGCGTCGCGCGTGACCACCTCGACCCGAACCGTTCGCGTTCGACGCTGGCGGTGCTCTCGGTCACCGCGGTCGTGGGCGTCGGGCTGGGCTACCCGATCACCGGGCTGATCGCCGAGCACCTCAGCTTCCACGCCGGGTTCTGGCTGGCAGCGGTGCTCAGCCTGGTCGCCATGGCGCTGGCCGCCGTCGTGGTCCCGCACAGCACGCATCGGCCGGCGCAGCACTTCGACCTGCCCGGCGCCCTGCTGCTCGGCACGGCGCTCGCCGGTCTGCTGGTCTGCCTGAGCGAGGGCGAGGACTGGGGTTGGACCTCAGGTCGGCTGGCCGGGCTGTTCATCGTCTCTGCCCTGCTGCTCGCCGGGTTCATCGGGCACGAGCTGCGATCGCCCGCGCCGCTGGTGAACCTGCGGCTCATGCGGCACCGGACCGTGCTGACCGCCAACGTCACCGGCCTGCTCGCCGGCGTCGGCATGTACATGCTGCTGTCGATGATCGTGCGCTACG
>JAWWOL010000092.1:0-2889 GCA_033851695.1 Frankiales bacterium | reverse complement strand
GCCCGCAGCAGGCCGCCGTACTTGTGCACGGCGCGGATGACAGCGGCACAGAAGACCAGGAACTGCGCGTTGTCGTGCGGGGTGTCGCCGGGCAGCAGCAGGTTGCCTTCGGTCGCGTTGCCGAGGGAGAAGTTGACGTGCTTGCCAGAGCCGTTGATGCCCTCGAACGGCTTCTCGTGGAACAGGCACTCCATGCCGTGCTTCTGCGCCTGCTTCTTGAGGGTGACCATGAGCAGCTGCTGGTGGTCGGCGGCCACGTTGGACCGCTCGAACATCGGCGCGATCTCGAACTGGCCGGGGGCGACCTCGTTGTGCCGTGTCTTGGCCGGGATGCCGAGCTTGAACAGCTCGCGCTCCGTGTCCAGCATGTAGCCGAGCACGCGGTCGGGGATCGCACCGAAGTAGTGGTCGTCGAACTCCTGGCCCTTCGGCGGCTTGGCGCCGAACAGCGTACGGCCCGAGTTGATCAGGTCGGGTCGGGCGAAGAAGAAGCTGCGGTCGATGAGGAAGTATTCCTGCTCTGCCCCGCAGAAGGAGACGACAGCGTCCGGCTTCGCGTGGCCGAACAGCTGGAGGATCCGCTTCGCTTGTGCGGCCATTGCCTGTTGCGAACGCAGCAGCGGGGTCTTGTGATCGAGCGCGTCACCGGTCATCGAGACGAAGACGGTCGGGATGCACAGGGTGTTGCCGTTGGAGTTCTCCAGCACGTAGGCCGGGCTCGTGACATCCCAGCCGGTGTAGCCGCGCGCCTCGAACGTCGAGCGCAGGCCCCCGTTGGGAAAGCTCGACGCATCCGGCTCGCCCTGGGTCAACGTCTTGCCGGCGAACTCCGCGATCGCCAGCCCGTCCCCGCCCGGCTCGAGGAAGCTGTCGTGCTTCTCGGCGGTGAATCCGGTCAGCGGGTAGAAGACGTGCGCGTAATGGGTCGCGCCCTTCTCCATCGCCCAGTCCTTCATCGCGGCGGCGACGACGTCGGCAACGGCCGGGTCCAGGGTCGCCGAGTGCTCGATGGTCGCCATGACCGATTTGAAGACGTTCTTGGGCAGTCGCTTCTGCATGACAGCCTTGCTGAACACGTTGGCCCCGAAGACCTCGCCAGGCCCCTCGGTGATGTCGAAGCTGGGGGCCGGGGGCGAGTAGCCCTTGACCGCGTCGATGGCCTGCAGGCGAGCGATGCTCCCACTCATGTGTCACTCCTTGCGTGTGCCGCGGTCAGGTGAGGTGGACCGGGCAACAGCGCCCGCTATCGATCACCGTCACGCTAGGCGCGGGATTGTCCACGCAGGTTTCCTGATCGTTAACGCTGCCTACGTATCGGGGTGCCAGGTAGCGGGCGGTCCCGACATGTGTCCGCTGGATGTCGCGCTCGCACCCAATTGCCGGACTTCTTGGTCAATGCCCTGCGATCACGGGATGATGAGTTGACCGGGAGGGCGAGCAAGAAGCTCACGAGAGACGGTGGTGGACCTCGATGGAGCTCGGTGCAGACACCCTGCAGAAGGCGCTGCGGATCAACCTCGACCCGCGCTGGTACGGCACGGTTGCCGAGATCGGCGCCGGCCAGGAGGTGGCCCGCTGGTTCTTCCGGGCCGGCGGTGCGGCAGGGACGATCGCCAAGTCCATGTCGGCCTACGACATGGCGGTCAGTGATGCGGTCTACGGCAAGTCCGACCGCTATGTGTCCCTCGGCCGGCTTGAGGCGATGCTGGACCACGAGTTCGAGCTGAATGTCGACCGGCTCGGGGAGAGCCGCGGCGACAACACCTGCTTCTTCGCCTTCGCCGACACCGTCGTCGCCCGCAGCTTTGCCGGCGGCAACGAGTGCCACGGCTGGATGGGCGTACGGTTCCAGGCCCATCCGTTCGACGAAGCCAACCAGATCGTCGTCCACGTCCGGATGCTCGACGAGGGTGCCGACCTGCAGCAGGAGGCACTGGGGATCGTCGGGGTCAACCTGTTGCACGCCGCGTTCTTCGAGCGGCACGAGCCGGACCAGCTGGTCGCCAGCCTGCTCGACCGGCTGTCCACCGGCCGGATCGAGATCGACATGATCCAGTTCCGGGGCATCGAGTTCCGCCGGGTCGACAACCGGCTGATGGCGCTCAAGCTGGTCCAGCTCGGACTGAGCGGTGTTGCCATGTTCGGGCCGGACGGCGGCGTGCTGCAGCCCTCCGAGGTGCTGCGCAAGCACGCCGTCCTCGTCGAGCGCGGCAGCTTCCGGCCGCCGACGGTGGTCAACATCGACATGCTGGACTGCGCCATGGCGAAGTTCCAGACCGACCCCGCGGTCGAGGGCAAGCCGATCCTCGCGCTGACCGAGCTCACGATGGCCAACCTGCTGGCCGGCGGTTCGGACGTGGACCGGCGAGACTTCCTCGCGCGCGCCGACCTGCTGGCTGCGTGCGGCATGACCGTGCTCATCTCGGACTACTTCGAGTACAACCGGCTGGCCGCCTACCTGCAGGCCCGTACGTCCGAGCGCATCGGCATCGTCATGGGCGTGCCCAGCCTCATCGAGATGTTCGACGAGGCCAACCATGTCCAGCGTCCCGGCGGCATCCTCGAGAGCTTCGGCCGGTTGTTCAAGAACGACCTCAAGCTGTACGTCTATCCGATGCTCCGGCTGACGGACAGCACGACCGTCACGGTCGACGACCTGACGGTCAAGCCCGAGCTTCAGCCGCTGTTCGACTATCTCGCCCGGCGGGGCAGCTTCGTCAACCTGGACAACTTCCGGTCGGACTACCTACCGATCCTCAGCCGCGACGTCCTGCGCCGGATCGCGAGTGGCGACCACGAGTGGGAGCACATGGTCCCGCCGGCCGTGGCCGACCTGATCATCGCCCGCTCCTTCTTCGGCCACCACAAGAACGCGGTCTGAGACGGAAA
>JAWWOL010000500.1:0-3190 GCA_033851695.1 Frankiales bacterium | reverse complement strand
GCAGCACCTTCCGGCTCCGCGACGGCGCCGTCGTCCACGGGCCGACCACCTCGCCGCAGCCGGTCTTCCGCACCCAGGTCACCGAAGGCCGGCTCAAGGTGCTGCTCGAGGGCGCCGGCTGACGCCGGGCCAGCTCAGCCGGCCTTGCGGACCCGTGCGCTGCGTCGGACCGCGTTCGGCTCGCGGACCAGCTGCAGCACCGCCTGCTCGATCCGCCCGTGCGTGGCGAGCGACCCGTACGGCGTGCCGTGGCCGAGCTCGCCCAGGACACCGGCGATGGTGATCCCGTCGTCGTAGCGGTCAATCACCCGGGGGTCGATGTAGGACGCCCGGCAGACGGCTGGGGTGTTGCCCAGATAGTGCGAGACCTCGGTCACCGTACGGGCGACCGCCCGCTTGCGCGCGGAGGGGGAGGAGCTGGCTGGCACGGACACGGCCAGCCCGACCGCCGCCAGCACCGTGGCGTGCCAGGTGCGGAAGTCCTTGGCGGAGGTCTCGACCCCGAACAGGTCCTGCAGGTACTGGTTGACCTCACCGCTGCGGGGATGGACCCAGCTCCCGCCCGGGCCACGGAAGGCGAGCAGCTCCTCGCCTCCGCCGCGGCGGCGCTTGAGCGCCGACACGACCTCGCAGACCGCCTCGTCAGCCACGGTCTGGGTCCGCTGCTTGCCGTGCTTGGCCGGGTAGTCGAAGGTGATCACGCTGTCCCGGGAGACCGTCACGTGCTCCTTGAGCAGCGTCGCCAGCCCGTAGGTGTGGTTGGCCTCCGCGTACTCCTCGCTGCCGATGCGGAAGAACCCCAGGTCCAGCAGGCGAACGGCGGCCGACAGCACCCGCTCGCGGGTCAGTCCCCCCGTGCGGAGGTTGGCCTCCAACCGGGGCCGGACCTCGGGCAGCCGCTCGGCCATGACCAGCACCCGGTCGAACTTCTCGGCGTCGCGCTGGTGCCGCCACTGCGGGTGGTAGAGGTACTGCCGGCGGCCGGCCGCGTCCGTACCCAAAGCCTGGATGTGCCCGTTGGGGTGGGGCGAGATCCAGACGTCGCGCCAGGCCGGAGGGATCACCAGGGCCTCGATGCGGGCGACCTCGAGCGGGTCGCAGACCTCGCTGCCGTCCGCGGCGCGGTAGCACCAGCCCTTGCCGCGGCGGACCCTCGTCAGTCCTGCGGCGGTCACTGTTGACCGTCGTAGCCTTGGCACGTCGTGCCCTTAGGCGCCGGAGTCGGGCTCGACGTGCATGGCGCGCTCCTCCGGGGAGAAGCCGCCGAGATCGGTGCCGACGTCATCGGCGTAGAGCTCGGCGTCCTCGTCGGGGTGGGCTCCCTCGTCCGGGGCGACGAGCCGGCCGGCCCGCTCGTCGGGGTCCTCCGGGAAGGGGTTGGTGCGGTCGTCAGCACCGTCACCCGGGTCCGTCCACGGCTGGTCGATCGCGCTGAGGACGTCCGGCTCCTCGTGGGACAGCCGCAGCCCGAGCGGCTCGCCCAGCTCGGCCTCGAGGTCGGTGGTGCCGTACGCGTTGACGTAGGTCGGGTGGTCGGTGGGGACCACCACGTCATCTTGAACGTCGCCAGTGATGAGCTTGCCCGGCAGCGCGTCATCGGTGGCCGGCAGACCGGCCTCCTCGTACGGATCCGCGGGGTCAGGGGTGTGGGTAGCCATGGGTGCGGATTACCCCGCTCGGCGGGGCTGGCAAACAGCCCCGGTCAGGCCTCGCCGCCGAACTCCTCGTGTCCCGCGGCCGGGTAGGGCGGCGGGCTGTCCGGGCGGGAATGGCCGGCCCCGTTGTGCGCGTGGGAACCGTCGTGGCCGCCGAAGAAGTGGCCGGCACCGAACCGCGCAGTGACCTTGTCGCCGACCTTCTCGTTCAGCTTGGCGGTGACCGTGCTCCTGGCCGTCGCCATCGCGCCGCTGGCCTGTGCCTGCAGGACGCCGGCAGTCTCCTGCACGGCCGGGCTGTCGATCAGCCGCCGCACGCCGTCGGTGATCGTGTCGTAGCGCTTGCGCCCGGCCTTGGTGCCCAGCACGTAGCCGGTCGTGAAGCCCGCCAGAAATGTCAGCTTGTAGCGCATGGGGCTGCCCTCCTCGAACCGACGCCTGGACCGCTTGGCATGTGGACCAATCGTACGGCGACTGGGTGGCGATCTCGATACAGTAGGGTGGTCGTCGGTCCGGAGGCACCTGGGTTCCCAGGTGGTGACGATCGGCACGGTCCCGCGTAGCTCAATTGGCAGAGCAGCCGACTGTTAATCGGCAGGTTTCTGGTTCAAGTCCAGACGCGGGAGCCACAGCAGCAGGTCAACGCACCCCGGCCGTACGCGGCTCCGGCGCGAACAGCCCGCTGATCTCCTCGGCCGGCAACGGCCGCGCGAACAAGTAGCCCTGGCCGAGCAGGCAGCCGAAGCGGCGCAGCATGGTCGCCTGGTTGCGCTGCTCGATTCCTTCGGCGATGACGCCAAGGCCCAGGCTCTGGCTCATCCGGACGATCGTGCGCACCAGCTCGGCACTGCGCTGGGCGCCGGTCATGGCGACGACGAAGGACCGGTCGATCTTGAGCGCGTCGATCCGGAACCGGTGCAGCGCCTCGAGCGACGAGTAGCCGGTGCCGAAGTCGTCGATGTGCACCGGCAGCCCACGCTCGTGCATCTCGTCGAGCAGGGCCTCCGCCCGGTGGGCGTTGTCCATGATGACGCCCTCGGTGATCTCGACCACCAATGCCTGCGGCTCGAGCCCCGCCGCTGCAAGGGTCTCGTCGAGGTGGTCGAGGAGCTCGGCGTTCCAGAACTCCTGGTGCGAGAGGTTGATGCTGACCGGAAGGATCCCCGCCGGCTCGCCCACCCGGCGCCACGCGGCGATCTGCCGGCAGGCCTCCTCAACCACCCAGTGGCCGATCGGGACGATCAGCCCGCTCTCCTCGGCGACCGGCAGGAACTCCGCCGGCGGCACGAGGATCAGCTGACCTTCACGTACGACCGGCCAGCGGATCAGCGCCTCGAAGCCGGTGATCTCGCCGTTGGCCAGGTTGACGATCGGCTGGTAGTGCAGGGCGAAGCTGCCCTCGTCGACGGCCTGCCGCAGCCGGGACTCGGTCGACATCCGGTTCACCAGGCTGGCCCGCATCGTGGCGTCGAAGACCGCCTGGCTGCCCCGTTGCCGGGTCTTGGCGCGGTACATCGCGATGTCCGCGTCCCGCA
>JAWWOL010000492.1:0-3274 GCA_033851695.1 Frankiales bacterium | reverse complement strand
CGCGGGACTTCGGCCCCGGGATCTCGGTGACCACACGGCGGACCTGCTCAGGATGGGTCATGGCTTCGGCTCCTCGGAAAGGCCCCGTGTGATCGCGTGGGACCACCGTAGGCGTTCCGAGGGTTCTCCGGCGAGCGGGCCGCCGGACGCCGCCTTCAGGTCGGCTTCAGGCCGCACCGGCAGCATGACTACGTGACCAGCCCAGCCAGGATGCGTCCCCGACCTCGTTGTCGACCAGGTCCCGCGACTGCGGGCCGCCGGCGTCGACCAGATCCATGAGCAGTGACAACGGGATTCCCGCCGCCAGCAGCCCCATGACACCGTGACCGACCGACTCGTCCTCGTTGGAGACACCCGTCTCCGTGATGATCGCCATGCTGTCCTCCATCCCCCTGTAGCGTCCGAACGTCGCTCCGTCGCGTATCGCCCGTTGTAACTAGTCCATCGGCTCCGAACGGCCCCCTCCAAAGAGCCGAAGGGGTGAATCGGACACCAAGATCGCTTTACCGCCTATCGCCCATACCGAACTCCCGTGAGGTGGCCGGATACCGGCCCTACGCGGGACACTGGAAGTCACCGCGTCGCGAGAGGAGCCACCGTGACCGACCAGCGATCGCTGGTGCTGCTCGGTTCGACCGGGTCGATCGGCACCCAGGCGCTGGACATCGTCGACCGCTTCCCCGGGCGCTTCCGCGTGGTCGGCCTGGCCGCCGGCGGCGAGCGGGTCGAGCTGCTGGCCGCCCAGGCCCTGCGGTACGGGGTCGAGGTGGTGGCCGTCGCCAAGGCGACCGCAGCGCAGGACCTACTGCTGGCCTTCTACGCCGAGGCCCAGCGACGTGGTTACGCCACGGGGGACTACGCGGTGCCCACCGTGCTCGCCGGGCCGGATGCCGCGAGCGAGCTGGCCTCGATGCCGTGCGACGTGGTCCTCAACGGGATGACCGGCTCGGTCGGACTGGGGCCGACGCTCGCCGCGCTCGCCGCGGGCAGCACGCTGGCGCTGGCCAACAAGGAGTCACTCATCGTGGGCGGCCCGATCGTCAAGGCCGCCGCCGCGCCCGGACAGATCGTGCCGGTCGACTCCGAGCACTCCGCCCTGGCCCAGTGCCTGCGTGGCGGTTCCGCGGACGAGGTCCAGCGGCTGGTGCTCACCGCGAGCGGTGGTCCGTTCCGCGGCCGGCGGCGCTCCGAGCTGACCGCCGTCACGCCGGTCGAGGCGCTGGCCCACCCCACCTGGACGATGGGCCCGGTGGTCACGGTCAACAGCGCCACGCTGGTCAACAAGGGCCTCGAGGTGATCGAGGCGCACCTGCTCTTCGACATCCCGTACGACCGGATCGACGTGGTCGTCCACCCGCAGAGCTATGTCCACTCGATGGTCGAGTTCGTCGACGGCTCCACCCTCGCCCAGGTCTCCCCGCCGGACATGCGGCTGCCGATCGCCCTCGCCCTGGCGTGGCCCGACCGGGTGCCCGGCGCCGCGCCGCGCTGCGACTGGACCAAGGCTGCGACCTGGGAGTTCCTCCCGTACGACGCCGAGGCGTTCCCGGCCGTTGCCCTCGCCCGCGAGGTCGGCGCGCGGGGAGGCACCTACCCGGCGGTCTACAACGCGGCCAACGAGGAGTGCGTGGCGGCGTTCCTGGCCGGGACGCTGCCGTTCCTGGCGATCGTCGACACCGTCGCGGCCGTGGTCGGCGAGCACGAATCCGGACTCGGGAACTCCGTCTGTGTTGCCGATGTTCTCTCTGCGGAGGCGTGGGCCCGGACCCGGGCACGCGCACTCTCCGGCCTCGCCGCCCCGGCGGGTGCCGCACCCCGGACGTCGGAGCAACCTGCATGATCCACGAACTTGGCTGGCTGCTGTTCTTCGTGGCCCTGATCGCTTCGGTGATCATCCACGAGGCGGGCCACTTCGTCATGGCCAAGCGGTTCGGGATGAAAGCCACCCAGTTCTTCGCCGGGTTCGGTCCCACGCTGTGGTCGTTCCAGCGCGGTGAGACCGAGTACGGGGTCAAGGCGATCCCCGCGGGCGGCTTCGTCAAGATCATCGGGATGACCGACCTCGAGGAGGTGGCCCCCGAGGACGAGCCCCGGGCGTTCTACCGCCAGGCCGGCTGGAAGCGGACGATCGTGCTGGGCGCCGGCTCGTTCATGCACTTCGTGATCGCCCTGGTGCTGATCTGGATCGGCCTGCTGCTCGTCGGCACCACCAAGACCTCGCTCACGCTCACCAACGTGGGCTGCGTCAAGGCGCTGGTCACGGACACCTGCTCAGCCAGCACGCCGGCCCCCGCCCAGGCGGCCGGACTGCAGCCGGGCGACACGCTGGTCTCGTACGACGGCGTGGCGCTCACCAGCTGGAACCAGTTCAGCCAGACCGTGCAGGACCACGGTCTGGCCCCGGCCACCGTCGTCTTCAAGCGCGACGGTGTCCTCAAGACCGTGACCTTGACGCCGTCCACGGTCACGGACAGCACGACCGGGAAGCCGCTGCTGCTCGCGGACGGCAAGCCGGCGCCCAAGATCGGCGTCAGCAGCGTGAAGACGACCACCTACAACGCGTTCACGGCCGTTCCGGTGACGTTCTCCACCTTTGGCAGTGCCATTTCGCAGACGGTGACCGGCGTGAGCAAGCTGCCGAGCGAGGTTGCCCACGCCTTCGACCCCGGCCGCACGGCGAACAACAGCCCGGCCAGCGTGGTCGGCGTCGGCAAGATCGCCGGTGACGCGGTCGCGGTGGGATCCTTCGCCGAGCGGGCGGCCGGCTTCCTCGGGATCGTCGCGGCGCTCAACCTCTTCGTCGGCCTGTTCAACCTGCTGCCGCTGCTGCCGCTGGACGGCGGGCACATCGCGATCCTGTGGTTCGAGGGCGCCCGCAGCCGGCTGGCCCGGCTGTTCCACAGGCCCGATCCGGGGCGCGTCGACATCGTCAAGCTGACGCCGGCGCTCTACGCCGTACTCATCCTGATCGTGGGCCTGTCGGTCACCTTGCTCGCCGCGGATATCGTGAACCCCATCGCCAACCCGTTCTGAGGACTCAGCATGGCCATGACCGCTGTCCCGCTCGGCCTGCCCACCGTGCCGCCGCGGGTCGCCGCCCGTCGTAAGAGCCGGCTGATCCAGGTCGGCTCGGTCCCGGTCGGCGGGGATGCGCCGGTCTCCGTGCAGTCGATGACCACCACGGTGACGGCCGACATCAACGCCACGCTGCAGCAGATCGCCGAGCTGACCGCTGCCGGCTGCCAGATCGTCCGGGTCGCCGTGCCGAGCCAGG
>JAWWOL010000490.1:0-5688 GCA_033851695.1 Frankiales bacterium | reverse complement strand
TGCCGGTGTCGTCGGTGCCGAACGGGTGGGACAACGACGGCGAGACCGAGAAGTCGAACGACGGGTCGCCGTTGTACTTCCACTTCCAGAAGTAGGGGGTCACGAAGGCGACCAGCGCCAGCAGGATGAACACGAACAGGCTGATGGCGGCGAGCCGGTGCCGGAAGAACCGCCGCCTGGCCATCCGCCACTGGCTCCGCTCGGCCACCTCGAACTCGCGGTCGCCCTTGCCCCGCGGCGTGTCGGGGCCGCCGCCCAGGACGACGGTCTGACCGCTGCTGGCGTTGTCGTGCAGCAGGTCGGAACGCTCACTCATAGCGGATCCTCGGGTCCAGTACGGCGTAGAGCAGGTCAGCCAGCAGGTTGAACAGGATGACGAACGCGGCAGAGACGAGCAGCCACCCGGCGACCGGGTAGACGTCGTGGTTGCGGATGCCGTTCAGGAGGTATTCGCCCATGCCGTGCCACTGAAAGATCGTCTCGGTGATGACAGCGCCACCCAGAATGGACGCGATGTCCAAGGCGGTGACGGTGGTCAGCGGGATCAGCGCCGTCCGCAGCGCGTGGCGCACCATGACCCGCCGCCGCGACAGGCCCTTGGCTCTGGCCAACCGGATGTAGTCACTGCCGAGCACCTCGAGCATCGACCCTCGCTGGAACCGCGACCAGGCGGCGTACGAGGTCATCGCCAGCACGATCGTCGGCAGTACGAGGTGGCCGAAATCGTCCAGGGCCACGTTGAGGAAGCCGTGCGGTGGTGGGATGGACGCTTCACCGATGGTGTCGAAGACCCGGGAGCCGAACACGTTGGCGTTGAGCCAGATGCCGGCTTCCTTGAGCAGGATGGCGAACCAGAACACCGGCAGCGACAGGAACAGGAACCCGGTGAAGGTGAAGCTGTAGTCGGTGAAGCTGTACTGCTTCACCGCGCTGATGACACCGACGATGATGGCCAGCACGACGGCCACGATCATCGCGACGAAGATCAGCCGTACGGTGACGCCGAGCCGCTGGAACAGCGCCTGCTGGATGTTCCCGTGGCGGTCCACGACCGACGGGCCCCAGTTCCCGTGCAGGATCCCGATCAGCCAGTTCACGTAGCGCACGACGATCGGCTGGTCGAGGTGCAGCCGGATCTTCTCCGCGTGCATGAACGCTGCCGAGTAGGGCGGGTTGTGGCCGACGTAGGCATCCAGCGGGTTGCCGGTGCTGGCCTCCATCACGAAGACGATGAAGGACGAGACGATCAGCAGCGGGATGGTCACCAGCAGCCGGCGGATGGTGTAGACGAGCACGTCAGGACACCTCATTCGATGCGATGGACTCCCCAGAGTCTGCCCCTTGTGAGGGCCGACAGACAACGGGGGAAGGCAGGGGTGCGTGCGGAGGGGCCGGACGCCAGCGGCGCCCGGCCCCCCATTGCAGCTTTGCCTCAGAGCAGGTGCCGGATCAGCTGGCGGTTACGTGACCGAAACCCCACTCCGAGACGTTGTAGGGCGGACCCGACAGCGTTGCGTTGTCCCGGATGTTGACCGCGTTGTCGCCGAAGGCGAAGAACGTCGGCTTCTGGTACAGCGGCATGACGTACGCGGCAGCGGACAGGAGCTTGTCCGCCTGGTTGAGCTGGGCACGTGCCGCAGCGTCGTCGGTGTTACCGGCCGCCTCCGTCAGCAGCTTGTCCACCGCCGGGTCCTTGTAGGAGCCGTAGTTGCTGCCACTGGTGCTCAGCCAGGTCTGGATGGCTCCCTGGAACGCAGCCGGGGACGACTGCCAGGCGAAGACGATGATGTCGTAGTCCAGGCCGGCCTTGTGGCTCAAGCTGCCACCCAGGCTGTCGGTGCTCTTGATGTTGATCGTGATGCCGATCTTCTTGACGTCACGCTGGAGCTCCTGCAGCTCGTTCAGCCGGATGTTGTTGCCCACCGTGTAGCGCGCCGTGAGGGCCGGGAACGCAGTCCCGTCCTTCTTCATCAGCTTGCCACCGGTGATCTTGTAGCCGGCGTTGGTGAGCAGCTTGGCGGCTGCCGTCGCGTCACCCGTACCCATGCCGGCAGGAGTGTTGTCCACGTAGCCGGCCTGGCCGGGCACGAACATGTGGTTGTCCATCGCCTTGACGTTCGGGTCGAACTGACCCACGGTGCGCTGCATCAGCGCCTTGCGGTTCAAGGCGGTGAAGATGGCGGTGCGCACGGTCACGTCCTGCAAGGACGGGTTCTTCAGGTTGAAGTCGAAGTGCTCCCAGATCAGGCCGCCACCGATGTGGTAGAGGACGCCCTTCTGGCTCTGGACCGACTTGACCAGGTCGACCTCGGGCTGCGGGTTGATCGCGTTGACCTCACCGGACTGCAGCGCAGGGGTCTCCTGGGTGGCGTCGGTGATGATGCGGAAGACCAGGGTGTCGAAGTTGGGGCCGGCGGCGCCGAACCACTTCGGGTTGGGCACCTCGGTGACCGCTGTGTTCTTCTCGAACTTGCTGATCACGTACGGGCCGGCGGACCAGGTCGGGACGGTGTTGCTGAAGTAGGTGGTGATCTTGGACAGGCCGGCCTTGCTGGCCTCGTCGCCGTGCTGGTCACCGATGTGGGCCGGGTAGATCGGGCCGAACAGGCTCTTCCAGTCCGAGAACGGCTTGTCGAAGACCAGGGTCACGGTCTTGCCGTCAGCCGAGGGGGTGAGCGCCTTGATCTGGTTGTAGCCGGCAGAGCTCGCCGGGTCGCAGTAGAGGTTGGGGTTGGCGCTGGTGTCGTTGGGATCGGCACCGCCGCAGACACGGTCGTCCTGCAGCTTCCAGGTCAGGATCATGTCCTTGGCGTCGAACGGCACACCGTCGTTCCAGACCGCCTTGGGGTTGATCTTGTAGACGATGGTCTGCGGGCTGGCCGAGGTCTGCTCCGCCGAGAGGAAGTAGTTCTTGTCGAGGCCGAAGTTGAGGTCAGGCAGGGACACGAACGCGTAGGGCTCGATCTGGTTGAGCGCCTCAGCCGTGTCGAACGTGTTGCCGGTGCTGGTGAGGATGTCCCAGTCCTGGATGTCCTTCTCAATGGTGTAGGTGTACGTGCCGCCCTTGACGACCGTTCCCGAGTTGCAGGTCAGGGGGGCCTTGTCGCAGGCCACGTTGGCGGCCGCGGCGTTGTTGCTCTTGGCCGGGAGGTTGCCGTTGGTCGCGCCTCCCGAGGGGGTGCCTGCTGTGGTAGACGCCCCCGTGCTCGCAGAAGGTCCACCGGCGCCGGTGGAGGCAGTCGCCCCGCCTGACGTCGGCTGCGTTGCGCCGGTGCTGCTCTTGCCACTGCAGGCGGACACTGACAGCGCCGCCGTCAGGGCGAGCACGGCACCCGTATAAAGCCTTCGATTCATCTGGCACCCTTCCCGAGGACGTCCGGACCGGGGTCGGCCGCAGACGGACACCAGCCACGTCGCTGTGACTTCGTTGGAAGATACGTCAGATGAGAGGTGGTGTCATAGTTTCCGACGCCCGAACGAGCAATGCGTAACACACTTGTTACTCGCAAGTAGGCCGGAAACCTTGCGGCAACCCGGGGACGGTCCCGAAAAAAGTCAGGGAGAATCGGCGGTAGCGGTCACGATCCCCGCAAAGGCGTCCGCATCGATGCTGGCCCCGCCGACCAACGCCCCGTCCACGTCGGGCTGGACCATGATCCCGCCCGCATTGTCGGCCTTGACCGACCCACCGTAGAGGATCCGCACACCGTCCGCCAGAGACCCGTGGTAAAGCTCGGCCAGCCGGGTCCGGATCGCGCCGCACACCTCCTGGGCGTCGTCCGGCGTCGCCACCTTGCCGGTCCCGATCGCCCAGACCGGCTCGTAGGCGACCACCAGGGTGCGCGCCTGCTCGGCGGTGATGTCGACCAGTGCGCCGTCGAGCTGGGCCAGGGTGTAGGCGACGTGGTCGCCGCTCTCGCGGACCTCGAGCCCCTCACCGACGCACAGGATCGGCGTCATCTCGACCGCATAGGCCGCCCGCACCTTGTGGTTGACCAGCTCGTCCGACTCGTGGTGGTACTGCCGGCGTTCGGAGTGCCCGACCACCACGTACGAGCAGCCGAGCTTGGCCAGCATCGGGCCGGAGATCTCGCCGGTGAAGGCGCCGGCGATGTGCGCCGACAGGTCCTGGGCGCCGTACTTGAGCAGCAGCCGGTCCCCGTCGATCAGGGTCTGCACGCTGCGCAGGTCCGTGTAGGGCGGCAGCACGGCGACCTCGACCCGGTCGAAGATCTTCTCGTCCAGGGAGAAGGCGAGCTTCTGGACCAGCGCGATGGCCTCGAGATGGTTGAGGTTCATCTTCCAGTTGCCGGCGATCAGGGGCATCCGACCGACACGCTTGTTGGCGTTAGCCACGACTCAGGCCTCCAGGGCGGTAAGGCCGGGCAGCTGCTTGCCCTCGAGATACTCCAGCGACGCGCCGCCGCCGGTAGAGATGTGCGAGAAGGCGGACTCGTCGAGCCCGAGCGCCCGTACGGCTGCGGCGGAGTCTCCGCCGCCGACCACGCTGGTGCCGCGGACGGCCGCGACCGCCTCGGCCACCTCGCGGGTGCCGTTGGCGAACGGGGCCAGCTCGAAGACCCCCATCGGGCCGTTCCAGAAGACCGTCCTGGCGTCGGCGAGCACGCCGGCGAACAGCGCGACGGAGTCGGGCCCGATGTCGAGGCCGATCTGGTCGGCAGGGAGCCGGTCGACCGGTTGGACCTGGGTCGGCACGTCCGCCGAGAACTCCGGGGCGGTCACGACATCGGTGGGCAGCACGAAGGTGTCCGGGTGGTCGCGCAGGAAGGCGGCACAGGTCTCGACCTGGTCCTCCTGAAGCAGCGACTTGCCGACCTCGTGGCCCTGGGCCTTGAGGAAGGTGAAGCACATGCCGCCGCCGATCAGCAGCTTGTCCACCTTGGGCACGAGCGCCGCGATGACACCGAGCTTGTCCGAGACCTTGGACCCGCCGAGCACAACTACATAGGGGCGCTCGGTGTCCGTGGTCAGCCGCTTGAGCACGTCGACCTCGGCCGCCACCAGCCGGCCGGCCGCGTGCGGCAGCCGGGCCGGTACGTCGAAGACGCTCGCGTGCTTGCGGTGCACGGCGCCGAAGCCGTCGCCCACGTAGAGGTCGAAGCCGCCGCCGAGAGCCACCAGCCTGTCGGCGAACGCGGCCCGCTCCGCGTCGTCCTTGCTGGTCTCGGCCGCCTCGAACCGGAGGTTCTCGATCAGCGCCACCTCGCCGTCGCCGAGCTTGCCGGCGATCAGGTCGGCCGACTCCCCCACCACGTCGGTGGCGAAGGCGACCGGCCGGCCGAGCAGCTCCGCGAGCCGCTCGGCCACCGGGGCCAGGGAGTAGTCCGGGTTGGCCTCGCCCTTGGGCCGGCCCAGGTGCGCCCCGACCACGACCCGGGCGCCCGCGTCGAGCAGGGCGGTGAGGGTGGGCAGGCTGGCCCGGATGCGGCCGTCATCAGTAATAGCAGCCGTGCCCGAGCTGCGGTCGAGCGGGACGTTGAGGTCGGAGCGGAGGAAGACCCTCTGACCGGCAACACCCCCGGCAATCAGGTCGTCGAGGGTGCGCACGGAGAGAAGCTCCTTTACAGGCCGGCGCCGGCGAGGGCGGCCAGGTCGACGAGACGGTTGGAGTAGCCCCACTCGTTGTCGTACCAGCCGAGCACCTTGACCGTGTTGCCGCTCACCATG
>JAWWOL010000073.1:0-3650 GCA_033851695.1 Frankiales bacterium | reverse complement strand
GGGTCCGCCGGGTGACCTTCCACCAGGAGTCGAAGTGCCTGCCGGACACGACTTCTGGCGGGATCCGCTCGTCGTAGAAGTCGTAGAGCGCCTCGTCATCGACGACGATGTCGCGCCGCCGGGTGCGCTCCTCAAGCTCGGTCACCTCGGCCAACAGCGCTTGGTTCTCCGCGAAGAACTTGTGGTGGGTCGACCAGTCGCCCTCGACCAGCGCATGCCGGATGAACAGGTCCCGCGACAGCTCGGGATCGATGCTGCCGTACTGGATCTTGCGCGAGACGACCAGCGGCACCCCGTACAAGGTGACCTTCTCGAACGCCACCACCGACGCCCGCTTGCGTTCCCAGTGCGGCTCGGAGTAGTTGCGGCGGACGAGGTGCTGGGCGAGCGGCTCGACCCACTCGGGTTCGATGCGGGCCGCGACCCGCCCCCACAGCCGGGAGGTCTCGACCAGCTCGGCGGCGACCACCCACCGCGGCGGCTTGCCGAACAGCGCAGAGCCTGGGAACAAGGCGAACCGGGAGCCGCGGGCGCCGGAGTAGTCGCGCTTGCCCCCTTCTTGGACCCCGATGTGCGAGAGCAGGCCGGACAGCAACGACGTGGTGACCAGCTGCCGGCGGGCCGCGGTCAGCTCCTTGCCGTCGTCGAGGGAGAGGTCCATCGAGACGGCGACCCGGCGCAGCTGCCCGTACAGGTCCTGCCACTCGCGGACCCTGAGGTAGTGCAGGAACTCGCTCTTGCACAGTCGCCGAAAAGCGTTGCTGGACAGGGTTTCCTGGCTCTCCTGCAGATAGTTCCACAGGTTGAGGTAGGACACGAAGTCGGAGTCCTTGTCGGCGAACCGCTTGTGCTTCTCGTCGGCGGCCTGCTGCTTGTCGACCGGGCGCTCGCGAGGGTCCTGGATCGAGAGGGCGGCGGCGATGACGACCACCTCGTGTGCGACGCCGTTGCGGCCGGCCTCGATCACCATCCGGGCGAGCCGCGGGTCCACCGGCAGCTGGGCCAGCTGACGTCCCAACGGGGTGAGCCGGCGCCGGGCATCCGGCTGGTCGGGCTCGAGGGCCCCCAGCTCGCGGAGCAGCTCGACACCGTCGCGGATGTTGCGCCGGTCCGGTGGCTCGACGAACGGGAAGGTGCCGATGTCCCCGAGGCCCAGCGAGACCATGGACAGGATGACCGACGCGAGGCTGGTCCGCAGGATCTCCGGCTCGGTGAACTCAGGCCGGGCGAGGAAGTCCTCCTCGGAGTAGAGCCGGATGCAGATGCCGTCGGCGACCCGCCCGCACCGGCCCTTGCGCTGGTTGGCCGATGCCTGGGAGACGGCTTCGATCGGCAGCCGCTGCACCTTGAGCCGGTTGCTGTAGCGGGAGATCCGGGCGAGGCCGGTGTCGATGACGTAGCGGATGCCCGGCACGGTGAGGGAAGTCTCCGCGACGTTGGTGGCCAGCACGATGCGCCGGCCACCCCCGGTCTGGAACACCCGGTGCTGCTCGGCCGCAGAAAGCCTGGCGAACAAGGGGAGTACCTCGTACGGGAACACCGAGCCCTGCATGTGCCGGTTCAATGCCTCTGCCGTGTCGCGGATCTCGCGTTCGCCGCTGAAGAAGATCAGGATGTCGCCGCTGCCCTCGAGGCTCAGCTCGTCGACCGCGTCCAGGATCGCCTGCGTCATGTCCCGTACCGTGCGGGTCGGCCCCTCGCCTTCGCCGTCGTCGTCGATCTCCTCGACCACCGGGCGGTAGCGCACCTCGACCGGATAGGTGCGGCCGGAGACCTCGATGATCGGGGCGTCGTCGAAGTGCCGCGAGAAGCGCTGCGGGTCGATCGTCGCGGAGGTGATGACGAGCTTGAGGTCGGGGCGGCGGGGCAACAGCTGCTTGAGGTAGGCCAGCAGGAAGTCGATGTTGAGGCTGCGCTCGTGCGCCTCGTCGATGATGATCGTGTCGTAGCGCCACAGCTCGCGGTCGCTCTGGATCTCGGCGAGCAGGATGCCGTCGGTCATCAGCCGGACCGCGGTGTCCTCGCCGGCATGATCACCGAACCGTACGCGGTAGCCGACCGCTGCACCCAGCGGGACGCTGAGCTCCTCGGCGATCCGCTCGGCCACCGTCCGGGCGGCGATCCGACGCGGCTGGGTGTGCCCGATCGCGCCCCGCACGCCGCGGCCGAGCTCGAGGCACATCTTGGGGATCTGCGTGGTCTTGCCGGAGCCGGTCTCCCCCGCGACGATCACGACCTGGTGGTCGCGGATCGCCGCCATGATCTCGTCACGCGCCTGGCTGACCGGCAGCGTCGCGGGATAGCTGACCGCCGGCACGTTGGCGCGACGGCGGGCGATCCGCTGCTCTGCCCGTACCAGATCGGCATCGACGTTGGCCAGGGACGACGCCCGCTTGGCGTCATCCCGTTGCTTGTCGGCCGACTCGAGCCGGCGCAGCAGCCTGCGCTCGTCCAGCAGGGTCAGCTGCGCGAGCCGGTCCCGCAGGTCGCTGTCCATCACCTACCAGCGTAGGTCACGCAGGCGCGGCGACCCGCTCCGTTCGCCGCCGGCTGAGCCGCGACCGGGGAAGGTCAGGTCGGCTGCAGGACCTCGGCCGGGTCGCGGTCGCCGAACGAGGGCCGGATCCGCTTGTAGCCGGACGCCAGCAAGGGCGAGGAGATGATCAGGTCGGCGCTGGTGACGTTGTTGGCGACGGCGATGTTCCAGACGTTGGCCAGCCGGAGCAACGCCTTGACGTCGGGGTCGTGCGGTTGGGGCTCCAGCGGGTCCCAGAAGAAGATCAGCACGTCGACGACGCCCTCGGCGATCTTGGCGCCGATCTGCTGGTCGCCGCCGACCGGGCCGGACAGGAACCGGGTGACGTGCAGGCCCAGCTCGTACTCCAGCATGGTGCCCGTCGTGCCGGTCGCGTAGAGCTGGTGCTGCTTGAGCGTCCCCCGGTTGAAGTCGGCCCAGGCGAGCAGCTCGGCCTTCTTGTTGTCGTGCGCGATGAGGGCGATGTGCCGCTGTTCGGACTCCATGAAGCGTTCCTCCCTGCTTGCCATCCGGACCGGGAGACCCGGATCCGAGCGTGGCACACGTCGCAACGGGCGGCTACGACGCCTTGTTCCTGCCATCGTGAACCGCGAACATGTGCGGCCGCCAAGAAAGGACGTCCGGGGGACAACCGGACAGCCCCGAGCGGCGTCCTCGGCGTCGTACGTCGAGAACCGCGAGTCAGGGAACCAACTTGCTCAAGAGCACCCCGTCCAGGTCGCACCACTCCGCCGCGCGCACTGCGGCCGTCGTCTCCCTAGTCCTCCTGGTGGTGGGGGCGCTGCTTGTCGGCTACGACCTCACCCGCACCAGTCACCGGCACGCCCCTGCCACGACGGCAGCAGCCGTCACGACAACGGCGTCGGGCAAGAGCGCTCCCCCGACCGCCACCCCCACCCCATCGGGGCTGCCGGCCGGTGTCGTCCCGTTCATCGCCTTGCCGGTGGGCACGCCCCCGAGTCCCGGCACCAGCGAGAGCGGCTACCAGTGGCACGCGCTGGTCGCCACCTTGGTCGGGCCGAGCACCGTGACGGCCGGCAGCACGAACGACTACCGGCTGCAGCTCACCAACCGCACGGCGGCGCCGATCGCGCTCGACCCGTGCCCGGCGTAC
>JAWWOL010000414.1:0-5050 GCA_033851695.1 Frankiales bacterium | reverse complement strand
AGTGCCAGCAGCGGATCCAGTCCGCGGGTGAGCCGTCGCGATGCCCGGTTGGACACCCCCGACATTGACTCGGCCAGCGCCTGGGTGGCGCTGCGCGGCAGGACTCGCGCGCGCAGCTTGGCCCGGCGCGGTGCGGCGCCGTACATCGCCGCGCTCACCGTGGCCGCGTCGAACAGCAGTCCGCGTGGGTCTCCGGCCTTCGGGGCGTAGCGGGCCAGCTCGACGCCGCGAGCCAGCCGGTGCAGCGCGCCGGCGGCCGTGTTGGACAGTGCTGCGGTCTCGGTCAGCCGTCGCGCGGTCTGCCGCGGCGAGTCCGCCACGGACGTCGTGTAGCCCAGGTCGTAGGCATCCCGCAGCGTCTCCCGCCACGCGAGCAGGGCGACCGCCCTCGGGTCGTCGCCATGCCGGCGACGGCGACGCCGGCCGCGGGCCTGCAGCAGGGGGAGGGAGCCGGCGGCGAGCAGCAGGACCACGAGGACAAGGGTCCAGACCAGCGTGTCGCCGCTGACCGGGAAGGAGATCCCGCTTGAGCCGCCGCCGATCCTGCCGGGCTGGTGGTTGGCCTGGTTCTCTCCCGCGGGCCCCTGCCCCCTGATCGTTGTCGGGGCGGCAGGGGGGGCGGTGACCGTCGTCCCGGGCTTGCCAAGGTTCTGGATCGCAGGGACGCCGAGCAGCGTGTAGTCCGGCTTGATGGTCTGGTCCGCCCGCGGGGTGGGCTCGAAGCGCACCCATCCGAGCCCGGAGAAGTAAAGCTCGGGCCACGCGTGCGCGTCCTGGTTGTCGACGTCGTAGGTGGACAGAGTGCCAGGACGCAGGACGCCGGTGGTGAAGCCGAACGCGACCCGGGCAGGGATGCCCAAGGTCCGGGCCATGATCGCCATGGCGGAGGAGAACTGCTGGCAGTAGCCCTTGCGGTCGGTCGTCAGGAAGGCCACCAACGCCTGGTAGTTCTTGCCCCCGGCCGGTCCGTCGAGGCTGTAATGGAAGTTCGAGGGGTCGGTGAACCAGTCCTGCAGCGCGACGGCCTTCTCGTAGTCGGTCTTGGCCTTGGCCTGCGCGGTGACCGTCTGGGCAAGCGTCGCGACCTTCGCCGGCAGGTTGCCGGGGACGACCAGGTCGATGGCCCGGTTGGCCCGGTCGGCCGCGGTGAGCACCGACTTCTCCAGGGCCTCCGCGGTGGGGTTCACGACGTCGGAGGTGGTCTGGTAGGCCTGGTTCTTGGAAGCATCGGTGTCGGGGGAGAAGACCGTGGCTGACACCTGCTCGTAGGACCAGCGGCCCTGCAGGTTCGCGATCAGGGTGGTCCCGACCGGGATCGGCAGCTCCTGCTGACCGAAGTGTGGCCCGACCACGATCTGCGTGGTGATCGTCGGGGCGTTCGCCGGCGCGCCGACCCCGTCGGTCAGCAGCGGGTCGATGGTCGGGTCGACGCCGGGGTCGGCCGCCGGGCTGGGCTCGGTGAAGCCGCTGGAGGAGAAGGTGTCCGACGCTGCCATCCGGAGGTACTCGCCCTGGCTGTCCGCCGGAGGGCCCGCCTGGTAGGAGTACATCGCCAGCTTGGTGGTCGAGTGCAGGCTGCCGGCCAGGTTGGCGGTCAGGTTGTAGTGGACCACCGCCGAGGGGGCCACGCCGCCTCCCTTGGCCAGGTTGAAGTGGCCCAGGTCCGGGATCAGCGGGGGCACCACCAGCGCAGTGGCCAGCGCCACCGCACCGATCCGCCAGCCGGCCTGGCTCATGGCCGCTGCCGCGCTTCGGTTGCGGCCCATCGTGGTCGCCCCGGTCACCGTACGGCCCCAACGGCCGGTGCGGTCGCGTCCCTCACGGATCAGCAGTCCGACGTAGCCGCCGCCGCCCAGCGCCAGCGGGAGCCAG
This sequence comes from Frankiales bacterium, assembly GCA_033851695.1. Lineage (GTDB taxonomy): Bacteria > Actinomycetota > Actinomycetes > JAWWOL01 > JAWWOL01 > JAWWOL01. The sequence continues at coordinate 3,178 of JAWWOL010000414.1, read as the reverse complement.
CCGGTGCCGTCCTTGGACAGCCACTCGGGCACGGAGTAGAGCGCGAGCAGCGGAAGACCGATCAGCGGTGCCCGGACCGAGAGCTGGTCGACCGCGATGGCCACCAACGCGACCCCGGTCGCGGTCAGCAGCATGAGCGCCCGATAGGTCGGAGCAGGCGTCGCCAGGTCATGCACCTCGGTGAAGGCCTTGGCGTAGGTCAACCGCAGCAGGTGCCAGGTGTGCCCCCGCGGGATGAACCCGAGTACGGCGCCCTGGTGGGCCCACACGGCCGTGAGGTAGAAGAGCGTGGCCAGGCCGGAGCCGACGAAGCGCCACACGGCGCGGGCGACGAGGTGCTGGCCGAGCCGGCTCCCGAGCTCAGCTCCTGCCAGGACGGCGAGCACCGCACCGACCACCGGGGCGACCCAGCCGGTGTCGAGGAAGACGGCGTGCAGCGCGGTCGAGCTGAGCAGGGTGACGCCGGCCGCAGCGACGGCGAGCTGGGTGCGGGGGTTCATCCTCGGCTCCCGGCGGTGGTGAGGGCGAGTCCGGAGATGCTCCAGACCTCGGCCAGCGACGTGCCGGCCTGGACGCGCAGCACCCGCCAGCCGGCGGCCTGCAGGACCCGGGGACCGGCGTCGGGTTCGTCCGGGTGACCGGGCTGCGGCGCGGGGCTGGCCGCCGCGGCCCAGGTGCGGGTATCGAGCACGATGGCGATCCGCTGGCCACTGCCCCGGTGGGCGCGTACGACCTGCTCGGCGTCATCGACGCTCAGGGTGCCGAGCACCGCGACCACCACGCCGCCGGACCGGGGGAGGTCGCGTTGGCGGCCACCGGCGCTGTGACCCGGGATCTCGGTGGTCCGCTCGAGGTCGGCGACGGCAAGCTCGTCGAGAAGCGCACCGTCCTCGGTGTCGGGTCCGCTGACCAGCACGCTGCCCTCACCACGGTCGAGGTGCAGCGTGAAGCTGTTGCGCAGCAGCTGGACACCCACGGACGCGGCCGTGCTGCAGGCGTACTCGAAGGAGGATCCGGGGCCGTCGCCGTGGTGCGCGGAGATGCGATTGTCCAGCACCAGCAGGGCATGTGCCTGCCACGGCTGCTCCTCTCGGCGGACCATCAGCTCGCCGGTCCGTGCCGTGGAGCGCCAGTGGATGCGGCGCAGGTCATCGCCGTGGCGGTACTCCCGGGTGCCCACCTCGTCCTCGCCGAGGCTGGCCGTCGACCTCAGCCGGCTCTCGCCACTGCCCCCGGAGCCGGCCCCGAGCCGCATCGGCGGCAACGGCCAGATCTGCGGGGTGACCACCAGGGTGTCGGTGCTGGTGAACGACTGGGCGACCTCGCAGAGGCCGAGCGGATCGGTCAGCCGCATGGTCACCGGGCCGACGAGGTAGCGCCCGCGGACGTCCGAGCGCAGGCTGTAGGCCACGTCGCGCAGCCCCTGCGACTCGAGCCGGTTGAGCACGAACCGCGGCCGCGCGCCGAGGGTGTAGGGCAGGGTGTCCTCGACCAGCATCACCCCGGTCGGCAACCGGGAGACGTTGTGCAGCCGGATCACCACCCGGCCCGGCTTGCCGGCCTCCACCCGCGCGGGGTCGATCACCCGGCGGCAGGTCAGCCGGTAGCGGGTCCGCTGCACCGAGGCGGCGGCGCCCAGCGAGAGCACGATCAGGAACAGTCCGATGCCGACGAAGTCGTGCCGGCCCAGCAGCAGGCCGCAGATCGCGCAGGCCAGGCCGGCGTAGGCGAAGCAGCGTCCGCGGGTGGTCAGTCCGGCCAGCGCCTCACGCATCAGCCGGTCCCGGCGGTCAGCGGGTGCCGCCGCGGCTCGGCGGCCGCGCCGAGGAACGCACGGCGACCGGCGGTGGCGGCGGCACGGCCCCGGAGTCGGTGGGCACCGGAACCCGGCTCAGCAGGTCGGCGATGATCTGTCGGGTCGAGCGCCGGGCCACCTGGGCTTCGGAGGAGAGCATGATCCGGTGCGCCAGCACCGGCTCGGCCAGCAGCTTGATGTCGTCGGGCAGCACGTAGTCGCGGCCGTCCAGCGCGGCAGCAGCTCTCGAGGCCCGCAGCAGCTGCAAGGTGGCGCGAGGCGAGGCGCCCAGGCGGATGTCCGGGGCCTTGCGGGTCGCGCTGACGAGGTCGACCGCGTAGCGGCGTACGGCGTCGGCGACGTAGATCCGCCGCACGGTGTCGATCAGCTTGACGATCTCCATCGCGTCGGTGACCGGGCTCAGGTCGTCGAGCGGGTTGGTGATGCCGTGGCTGTCGAGCATCGCCAGCTCGGCGGCGGCGGAGGGGTAGCCCATCGAGATCCGGGCGGTGAACCGGTCGAGCTGCGCCTCCGGCAGCGCGTACGTCCCCTCCATCTCGATCGGGTTCTGGGTCGCCAGGACCATGAACGGCGAGCTCAGGGTGTAGGTCGTCCCGTCGACGGTGACCTGGCGCTCCTCCATGCACTCCAGCAGGGCGGACTGGGTCTTCGGCGAGGCCCGGTTGATCTCGTCGCCGACGACGATGTTGGCGAAGATCGCGCCCGGCTTGAACTCGAACTCGCGCGTCTCCTGGTTGTAGACCGCGACCCCGGTCACGTCGCTGGGCAGCAGGTCGGGTGTGAACTGCACCCGGCGGACCGAGCAGTCGATCGTGCGCGCCAAGGCCTTGGCCAGCATCGTCTTGCCGACGCCTGGCACGTCCTCGATCAGCAGGTGGCCCTCGCTGAGGAGCACGGTCAGGGCCAACCTGACCACTCCGGGCTTGCCCTCGATCACCTGCTCGATCGACTCGATGATGCGGCCCGTCGTGTCGGCCAGCTCGTCCAGAGCCAGCCGGTCATCGCTGCCGTACTCGGACTGCCCGGTCACCCGTTCCTCCTCGTCCCCGTGGATCACCGCAGGGGGCCTCGTCGCGGTTCGGGCTTCGAACCGACCGTCGTTTCGAGTGTGCCACCCTTTCGGGCACTTCGGGGGGCGGGTGGAGGCCCGTATCTTGCGGTCCCTTTGCCAGGTGACGAGGCCGCCTGGGGCGCGCCCCACTGTTCCCCACCCACGATCTTCACGGGCGGGCTGCGCGCCCGGTTCACATCCCGCTGAGCTGCCGCCACCCCAGACCCACAGTCCGTCTGTGCTCACCGGTTCCCACCGGCGGTGGTACGGGCGCAGATCCACTCCACTACGCACCACCGGCGATGACCTGC
>JAWWOL010000406.1:0-4936 GCA_033851695.1 Frankiales bacterium | reverse complement strand
CTCGGCCTGTCGATGTCGATCGCCGTCGTCGTCGACGCGACGCTCGTACGGTGCCTGCTGGTGCCCGCGACGATGACCCTCCTCGGCGAGCTCAACTGGTGGGCGCCGGGCCCGCTTCGCCGGCTGCACAACAGGTTCGGCCTGCACGAACCCTCACCGCCAACGCAGTCGATCCTGGAGAGAACCACCGCGTCCGGGGCCGAATGATCGAAGCAGGAGGATCTCAGTCGCCGGTCGCACCGAGCAGCAGCCGGGTCAGCTCTTTGCGCTCGTCGAGCAGCGTGTCCAGCGCGGCGGACAGGTGACGCGCCTCACCGCACCGGAGCGACCTCCGGAGAACAAGCCGTCACGGGACATGCACCAGAGCCTTGTCGATCAACCGGGGCATGGCAACCACGGACGCATAGGCGGTGGCCTCGCGCCTGGCCCAGAGCATCACCGCCAGGCTCACGATGACCACCGCGGCCGCCACCACCCACGGCGCCGATGCGGTGGTGCGCGCGGGCAGGAAGACCGACAGCTGCTGACAACCGGGCAACGCGGTGAAGATCGCAGCCACGCTGAGCCCACTGAGCCGCCGGCCGGCCCGGCCGGCCGCCACCAACGGAAACAGTCCCCAGGTCAGGTACCACGGATAGACCACCGGGCCCAGCAGGGCCACCCCGAGCAGCGTCAACCCGATGGTTTCCGCGGGGGGCCTCCTGCGCGCCGTCAGCAGCAACGCCAGGGCCAGGGCTGCCGCCGCCGCGATCCCCGCAAGCTGTACGGCTGAGAGCAACCGAGCGAAGTCCACATCGGTCCCCGCCACGTGACCGGCCCCTGCGAGGAGCTCCGTCACGGCGGTGCTCGGCCCGTAGATGGTGCGCCCGGACAGCGAGCTCCTGAGCCCGGCCACGAAGCCAAGAGCGTCCGGCTGCACCGCGGCGGCCAACAACCACGGCACGACAGCGGCCACCACCGCGCCGCCGGCCGCGCGCAACCGAACCCGCACCGAGGAATCGGCGGCCACGTGCAGCCCGGCGAGCACCACCACCGCCACGATGATCGGCGCCTTCACCGCCGACCCGGCCGACGCTACCGCTATCGCCATCAGCGGATGCCCCCGCTGCCACAACAGCAGAGCGCCGAGGACCGCGACGGCGACCAGTGCCTCCCAGTGGCCGGCACCCAGCAGCTCCAGCAGCACCAAGGGATTCGCCACCGCCATCGCCAGCGCGAACGCCTGGCGTCCCGGTGCGCACAGGGCAGCCAGCAACACCCCGCACACGGTCAGGGCGGCTGCTGCGATCACGTGCAGGGCGACCAGACCGGCCGAAGGGCCCAGTGCAGCGCACAACCGGGCCGCGATCATGGCCAACGGCCCGTACGGGGAGGAGGTCAGCCGCCACCGGGGGTCGACCGCGTCGAGGAACGGCCCGGGGCCGGACGCCTGCGGGCCGACCAGGTAAGGGTTCAGCCCGATGTGCTGAAGGTGACCCTGCGCCAGATAGCTGTAGGCATCCAGGCTGAGCAGGGGCGGCCCGGCGACCAGCGGGACCGCCCAGCAGGCGGCGATTCTCCCCACTCCGCCCGGTCCCAGCCGGCCCTCCCGGACCAGCCGCAGCAACCACACCCACGCAGCCGCGAGCAGGGCCACCCCGGCGAACTCGCCCAGCGGGACCAGACCCCGCCACGGTCCAGCAGCGAGCGGAGTGAGCAACCCCCACCACGTCGTCGCCGGCTGGACCTGATCGCTGATCACTGCCCGCCCTGCGGTCAGCACGAGCAGGGCGCTGCCCAGCAGGCCCACCACCGCCACCCCTGGCGTGCGCCGCGGCCATGCCAGCAGACATGACGGGCGGCGATCCGGCACCTGAACTCCCGTGGCTCGGGCAGGGGACGGCGGGCCGACAACGAGCGGTTGCCAGTGCCGGCCACCGGGCAGTCAGGTCGCCTGGCGGCTCAGTCTGCTTGCCCGTCGCCGCCGCCCCGTACACCCCGCGCTCAGTCCACGATCACGTCGATGCCGGCTTCCTTGCGTTGCTCGGCGGTGATCGGCGTCGGCGCCCCGGTCAGCGGATCGCCACCGGAGGAGGCCTTGGGGAAGGCCATCACCTCACGAATCGCGTCCGTGCCGGCGAGCACAGCTGCCAACCGGTCGAGACCGAGCGCGATGCCGCCGTGCGGCGGGGGGCCGTACTGGAACGCCTCGAGCAGGAAACCGAACTTGGACTGGGCCTCCTCGCGGGTGAGCCCGATGGTGTCGAAGACCCGCTGCTGCATCTCGGCACGGTGGATCCGGATCGACCCGCCACCGAGCTCGCTGCCGTTGAGCACCACGTCGTAGGCCCGGGCCAGGGCGGTCGCGGGCCGCTCGTGGAACGTCGCACCATCGGCATCGGCCGGAGCCGTGAACGGGTGGTGCACCGCGGTCCAGCCCTCGTCGTGGTCCCCCGCCGGCTCGAACATCGGGAAGTCGGTGACCCAGAGGAACTCCCACCGGTCCTCGGGGATGAGCCCGCGCTCCTTGGCCACCGCCACCCGCAGCGCGCCGAGCAGGTCGAGCGCCTCCCGTTCGGGAGCGGCGACGAGGAAGACCAGATCGCCTGGCACTGCGCCACTGGCGGCCGCGAAGGCGGCGATCTCGGCCTCGGAGAAGAACTTCACCAGCGGCGAGCGGAGCGACCCGTCCGCCTCGACCAGCACGTAGGCCAGACCCTTGGCGCCGCGGCCCTTGGCCCAGTCGATCCAGCCGTCAAGCTGCTTGCGGGTCAGCTCGGCACCGCCCGGCATCACCACGCCGCCGACATGACCGCCGGCCGCGAGCACCGACTTGAACACGCCGACCTCGGTGGCGGCGAACAGCTCGCGCAGGTCGACCAGCTCGAGACCGAACCGCAGGTCCGGCCGGTCCGAGCCGAACCGGCGTACGGCCTCGGCGTAGGTCAGTCGCGGGAACGGCCGCGCGATCTCGACCCCGCGCAGCTCGGACCAGAGTGCGACGAGCAGCTCCTCGGTGAGGTCGTAGATGTCCTCCTCGTCGGGGAAGCTCAGCTCCACGTCGAGCTGGGTGAACTCCGGCGTACGGTCCGCCCGGCTGTCCTCGTCGCGGAAGCAGCGGGCGATCTGGTAGTAGCGCTCGAGGCCGGCCACCATGAGCAGCTGCTTGAACAGCTGCGGCGACTGGGGCAGCGCGTACCAGTGCCCGGGCTGCAGGCGTACGGGGACGAGGAAGTCGCGGGCACCCTCGGGGGTCGACCGGGTGAGGTAAGGCGTCTCGATGTCGAGGAAGCCGTGGGACTCCATGACCCGCCGCATGATCGAGGTGATCCGGGCACGGGTGCGCAGCGCGCGGGCCGGGCCGGAGCGGCGCAGGTCGAGGTAGCGGTACTTCCAGCGCAGCCGCTCCTCGACGTTGCTGGTGATCTCGTCACCGCCCTCGATCGGGAACGGCAGCTCGGCCGACTCCGACAGCACGAGCAGCTCGGTGGCCACGACCTCGACCTCACCGGTCGGCAGGTTGGGGTTGCCGCTGCCCTCTGGCCGGCGGCGCACCTCGCCGACGACCTTGACGCAGTACTCGTTGCGCAGGTCGTGCGCGGCCACCGCGGCGTCGCCCTCGCGGAACACCACCTGCACGAACCCGCTCGCATCGCGCAGGTCGACGAACACGACCCCGCCGTGGTCGCGGCGCCTGGCCACCCATCCGGTCAACGTGACCGTCTCGCCGGCCTGTCCCGCCCGTAGGGCGCCGGCGTCATGGGTGCGGATCACGAGAGGTTCTCCTTCAGCTGGGTAGTGACGGTCGAGACCAGATCGCCTAGTGGTACGGCATTCTGCTCGCCGGAGACCATGTCCTTGACCTGCGCGACGCCGGCCTCGAGGTCCCGGTCGCCGACGATGACGCTGACCAGGGCCCCTGACCGGTCGGCACCCTTCATCGCACCCTTGAGCCCCTTGTTCCCGTACGACATGTCCGCGCGGATGCCGGCGGCACGCAGCTCGCCGGTCACCCTGACCAGCAAGGCCCTTGCCGCCGCGCCGATCGGGACGCTGAACACGTCGACCGCCCGGGTCTCTCCGAGGGTCAGCCCCTCCTTGCCGCAGGCGAGGAAGGTGCGGTCGGTGCCGAGCCCGAAGCCGATGCCGGACAGGTTCTGGCCGCCGAGTGAGGCCATCAGCCCGTCGTAGCGCCCGCCGCCACCGATGCCGGACTGGGCACCGAGCAGCTCGTGCACGAACTCAAACGTGGTCTTGGTGTAGTAGTCCAGACCGCGCACCATCCGCGGCGCCTCGGTCCACGGCACGCCGAGCGCGCGCAGGTGCTCACGTACCTCGTCGTAGTGCGCGCGGCAGGCTTCGCAGAGGTGGTCGACCATCAGCGGGGCGTCGGTGAGCTGCTTCTGCACCGCCTCGCGCTTGTCGTCGAGCACCCGCAGCGGGTTGATCGCGGCCCGCTGGCGGGTCTCGTCGTCGAGGTCGAGCCCGAGCAGGAACTGCTGGAGCAGCTCGCGGTAGGCCGGCCGGCAGTTCTCGTCGCCGAGACTGGTCAGGTCGAGCCGGAACCTGGTGAGCCCCAGGCCACGGAACGCCGCGTCACCCAGCGCGATGACCTCGGCGTCCAACGCCGGGTCGTCCACGCCGACCGCCTCGACGCCGACCTGCTGCAGCTGCCGGTAGCGACCGTACTGCGGTCGCTCGGCGCGGAAGAACGGCCCGGCGTACCAGAGCTTGACCGGCAGCGCACCGCGGTCCATCCCGTGCTCGATCACCGAGCGGATGACGCCTGCGGTGCCCTCAGGGCGCAACGAGATGGACCGCTCGCCGGCATCGGTGAAGGTGTACATCTCCTTGCTCACCACGTCGGTGGACTCGCCGACGCCACGGACGAACAGCGCGGTGTCCTCGAACACCGGCAGCTCGATGTAGCCGTAGCCGGCCCTGCGCGCCGGCGCGG
>JAWWOL010000057.1:0-3768 GCA_033851695.1 Frankiales bacterium | reverse complement strand
CGGGCGGTTCGGGCCAGGAGCAGGATGGCCAGGCTGCCGAACACGACGGACATGAACCGCCAGGCGAAAGCGCCGGTGTAGGTGTACGGCGGGATCTTGCCCTGGCTGGTCGCCGACGCCGGGTTGTACGCGCTCATGTGCACGTGGAAGAAGTAGAAGCCGAGCGAGATCATCCACTTGCCCAGCGGCGGATGGACGACGTACTCCCCCGTCGTGTCGCCGGTGGTCGGGTTGAGCTCGACCCCGTCGGAGTGCATGGTGATGGCGTCGTGCACGTAGTAGATCTCGTCGAACATGATGTCGTGCGGTGACCCCGCGCCCCAGACGCGCAGGACGAACCCGAGCACCGTGACACCGATCGGGCCGGCCCAGCCGGCCCAGCGACTGCCCAGGAACGCCGGCACCAGCCGCTCGCGCAGCGTCGCGGCAGTGACCGGAGGCAGGGCTCCCCCATCAGTCACGGAGGTCGCGGCGGCGAGCGTGGCAGACATCGGGCCATCGTAAAGGCGCCGGCTGAGGGTCAGTGCGTTGGGACCTCCCTGGTTCCCCGGGTCGAGCGGCGATCAGGGACCAAGGCGACCGCGGCCGCCCCGCAGATCGCCGAGGACGGCCAGGCCTGGGCCAGGGCCACCTTCGTGGGGACTCTCGCCCAGGGAGGGGCGCTGAGGGAAACCGCCCGCTCGAGACCCGCCGCCAATGGCGGGTACGCCGCTCCCAGCTGGGCCTCGAGCACGATGACCGATGGCTGGAAGACCAGGTGCAGGGCCGAGAGGCCTCGCCCCAGCGCCTCGCCGAAACCCCGGAGCGCCTCGATCGTCTGCGGTTCCCTGGCTTCAGCATCCGCGGCGAGCTGCTCCATGGAGTGAGGTCGAATCCCCCAGCGATGGAGGCGGGCCCACAGCGGCCGCGGCTCTCCGTCACCGCTGCAGCTCGAGGCGCCACAGACGCAGGCAACGCCGCCCTCGACCTGCACGTGCTCGGTCTCCCCTGCAGTCACCCGCCCACCGGTGATCAGTTGGCCGCCGCGAACGATGCCGACTCCCCCACCGTTCACGCACATCAGGAAGGCGAGGTCGGCGGCGCCCTTTCCGGCCCCGCTGCCGGCTTCTCCAAGGGCGGCAAGATCGGCATCGTTCCCAAGCCACGCCCGCACGCCGAACGCTCTGGTCAGGGCATCGTGCGGGCGCGCCCCGAGCAGCTGCGCCATGCTGGCGATCACCTCGTTGTCAGGGCCCACGGGAGCAACATCGGCGCCCGTGGACAGGTCCAGCGGCAGCGGCACCCCCAGCACAGCGCAGCGAACAGCGGCCTTGCCCAGCCCCTCGTCCGCGAGCATGCGCTCCAGCTCATGCACGCCGCGGAGGATCGGCCGATCACCGGGCGGAAGCAGACGGTAGGCACTGGCGACGCCGTCAACGGCGACCACGGCGCACTGCACCGGCCCTTGAGCGATGACCTCGCCATGGCTCAGCACCAGCGCGACACTCACGCCGACGCCGGCCGGCAGATCCAAGACCCTGGCCGGGCGGCCGCGTTGCCCGGACAGCGTGTGGGTGCGTTCCACCAGGACCCGACGCCGGAGCAGGACCTGCACGTGCTCGGTCACGGTGGACTTCGACAACTCAGCCCGGCGCGCGATCTCGGTTCGCGTGCTCGGGCCGTGATCTCGCACGCTGGCAACGATCAGCCGATCCACGGGGCTGCTCGTGGACGCCCCTCGATGGCCAGATCCATCGTCGTGAAGCATGCATCCCTCGCTCGCCCGCCGCCTCTGCCTCCGAGCCGGCCGCTGGTCACATCGTCCACCCCAACTGTGCGGCAGGCCAGTCCCGAACGCGCCTTGCCGAGGCTTCTCGCCGCCGGTGACACAGCCGTGACGCATCGAGACCAATAGGCCGAGATTCGACCCTTTATCCCTCTTGTCCCGTCCGGTCACCCGTGACTTGCTAGGGCACGTTCTTTCGCGAAGAGAGGGTCGGCCATGCTCGTGCGACGACGCAGAACAGCCCAATTCACCAGTGGGGTGGCACTCGCCGCCTTCGCGGCCATGACAGGGATCGGCAGCGCGGCGACCCCGGCCCTTCACGCCCCCGGCTCGGCCAAAGTGCTTGCCAGGCCGTGGATGAGCGCCGAGCTGACCCCCGAGGGTCGAGCCCAGCAGCTGCTGAGGCAGATGACCTTGGCCGAGAAGGTCGACCTGATGACCGGCAACCAGGGCGAGGCGCCGTACGCGTACTACAACGCCCCGATCGTGAGGCTGGGGATTCCGGCCCTGAAGATGGCCGATGCCAGCTCAGGGATCGCGCCGCGCGGCTGGTCGCTGGTCGACACCGGGGAGAACGCCACCGCGATGCCGTCCATGCAGGCTCTCGCCGCCACGTGGTCGCTGCGGGAGACACGGGCGTATGCGGGCGTCGTGGCCGACGAGGCACGGCAGACCGGCCAGAACGTGCTGCTCGGGCCAGATGCCGATATCCAACGCCTTCCCTGGTGGGGGCGGATCGACGAGACGGAGAGCGAGGACCCGATCCTCAACGCCGCCATCACCAGTGCCTACACGCGGGTGGTGCAGTCGAAGAACGTCATCGCCGACCTCAAGCACTACACCGCGTACAACCAGGAGACCAACCGCAGCAACGGGCAGAACGACATCCTCGATCAGCGGACGCTGCGCGAGGTCTACACGCTGGCCTTCGAGGCCGTCGTCAAGCAGGCAGACGTCGGCTCGGTGATGTGCTCCTTCAACAAGATCAACGGGGAGTACTCCTGCGAGAACGCCTTCACGCTGCGCAACGTGCTGAAGGGAAAGATCGGCTTCACCGGTTTCGTCCTGACCGACTTCGGTGCCATCCACGACACCCTGAAGGCGCTGTCCGGCGGCACTGACATGGAGACCGGTACGACCACGGTGTACGACGGTGCTCTGCTCGCAGCGCTGCAGAACGGTACGGCCCCGCTGGCGCAGGTCAACGAGTCGGTGCTCCGAATCCTCACGACGATGTTCCGGCTCGGCGTCTTCGACACCGCGTACACGCCGTCCCCGATACCGGTCGACGCCCACGACGCGGCAGCCCTCTCCACCGAGGAGAAGGCCATCACGCTGCTCAAGGACGCGAAGAAGACCTTGCCGTTGACCGGCTCGACCAAGTCGATCACCCTGGTCGGCGCCGACGCGAACATCCTGGCCGCGCCGAGCGGAGCGCCCTGGGTCAGCCCCACCAAGACCACCTCGGTCCTGGACGGGATCAAGAGCCGCGCCCGGCCGTGGACGTCGGTGAACTGGGTAGCCGGTGCGGACCCGGTGAACGCCGCGAACATGTTGGAACGCACGGACATGACGGCGGTGCCGTCCTCGGTGATGTCCCCGACCAGCGGTGTCGGCCACGGCCTGCAGGCGTTCTTCTGGCACAACACCACCTTCCAGGGTGCGCCGGCCGTGTCGCGGGTGGAGAAGCAGGTGACCTACGACGCCGGGTTCCTGAGCACGTTCGGCTCCTGGGCCGGGAAGACCTCGCAGGTGCCGATCCCGCCGGTGAACGGTCCCGCCGAGCAGCAGTCCGTGGTCTACGACGGCGGGCTGACAGCGCCGGCGACCGGGAGCTACACCTTCAACCTCACCGGGTTCGGTGACGCGACGATGAGCTTCGACGGTCACCCCTTCATCACGATGACCGGGGCCGACGCGACCCTGGCCAGTGCCAGCTCGGCGACCGTTTCCCTGACCGCCGGCACCAGGCACACGATCCACATCACCTACCAGGCGGACCA
>JAWWOL010000389.1:0-4819 GCA_033851695.1 Frankiales bacterium | reverse complement strand
TGTTCAGTGCCGCGAGCACCGGGCCGGTGCGCATCGGTGACCATTTCCGGATGGGGCTGGGCGGAGCCGAGTGCAACGTCGCCGTCGCCTGTCGGCGGCTCGGCGTCCCGGCTGCGGTGATCGGTGTGGTGGGTGACGATCCGCTCGGTGCGGCCTTGCTCAGGGCGCTGCGGGCCGACGATGTCGACGTCACTGGCATGGCCGTGGAGCCTGACGCCTTCACCGGCATCATGGTCAAGGAGATGCGCACGGCCGGCCGGGTCAGGATCGGCTACGCCCGCTCCGGCAGCGCGGGGTCCCGGATCGCGCCGCGGCACCTTGCTGCCGGTGTGCTGGAAGGCGCCGCCAACCTGCACAGCACGGGTGTCACCGCGTCCTTCGGTGAGCTCGCGCGGGCCGCGCTTGCGGAGGCCGGCGCGCGCGTACGGGCCGCCGGCGGGCTGGTCAGCTTCGACGTCAACTACCGCTCGCGGCTGTGGCCGGATCGCGAGTCCGCGCGAGCGGCCCTGCGCGCGTTGGCCTCCGCCGCCGACCTGGTATTTCTGGGAGCTGCCGAGGCCGAGGTCCTGGTGGACGGAGCGGGCGCGGCACCCGAGGAGGTTCTCCGGGCCGTCGCCGCGCTCGGGCCCTCCCAGGTCGTCTATCGCACCGACGGCATCGCCACCGCCTTGGTCGACGACATGGTCTCCACCGCGGCCGGCACCTCTGCGGCCGTGGTGGACCCGGTGGGCGCTGGCGACGCCTTCGCGGCCGGCTACCTCGCGGAGCTGCTCCGCGGCGCAGACGTGGCTGTCCGGCTGCGCGCTGCGCACGCTCTCGGCCACTGGGCCGTGACGACTCACGGCGACCACGACGGCGCGCCCTACCGCGACGAGCTCACCGAATGGGGCGAGGACGACGTCCTGCGCTGACCCGGCCGCACGCTCAGGGCTGCACATTTGTCTGACGATCTGCGTGGTTCTGCCCACCTGAGCGGCGGCCTTGGATACGGTAGGACCCATGTCCAGCGAGGATCTGGCGACGCTGCTCGCGTCGGCCGTCGATGACACACGTGTTCGCGAGAGACTGCTTCCCCTGCGACAGCAGGCTTTCACCGACTCTTTGATCGCCGTCGCGGCCGAGCGCGGTCTTCAGGTCGAGCCGGCCGACGTGGAGGCCGCCACCGGCAGGGCGCGTCGCACCTGGTGGGAGCGCTGGGTGTGACCGACCTGCAGGGGTGGACCCCGATCCGGGTCGCGGTCGAGGAGGGCCGGCCCGTGATCGACTGGTGCTGGACCGATGGCATCACCTTCGACGACCCGTTCTTCGACCAGTCCGTCGAACGGTGCCTGCGCGACCCGTACCGTCTGCTGTTCCGCAAGCGCACGTCGATCGAGGTGTTGGGGGAGTGGGCGGAAGCCAGCCCTGGTCTTGAGCCCGCCGGACTGATCCTGCACATGTCGAGGTGCGGGTCGACGCTGGTGAGCCAGATGTTCTGCGCGCGCGGCGGTGTCCGCGTGATGGCTGAGCCGGGCCCGTTCGACGCCCTGATGAGGGTGCCCGCCCCTCCCGCCGAGCGGGCGCAGTGGCTGCGCTGGCTGGTCTCGGCGCTTGGTCAGGCCGGATCTGGCGAGCAGCACCTGGTCCTCAAGCTCGACGCCTGGGCCGCTCTCGACCTGGCGGTCGTCAAGTCGGCTTTCCCCGACACACCAAGGCTCTTCCTCTTCCGCGAGGCATCGGAGGTGCTGGTGTCGCAGTCCGGGCACCGCGGCTATCACATGATCCAAGGGACGCTGCCTCCCGCGATGGTCCAGCTGTCGCCGGCCGAGGCGATGACCATGACCCCCGACGCGTACGGGGCCGCGGTGCTCGGGGCCATCGTGGGGGCGGTGGTCGCCGACGTCGACGACCCCGCCTGGTTGCTGGTCCCGTACGAGGACCTGCCGGCAGCGGTGCCGGACCGGATCGCGGCGCACTTCGGCGTGGAGGTGAGCCCGGAGCAGGCCGTGGCGATGAAGGCGGCCGGCGGTCGCGACGCCAAGAACCCCGTCCTCGAGTTCGCCGGGGACACCGATCGGAAACGGGCCGCCGCCACCGCAGAGATGCTTCAGGAATGCGCCCTACGGGTCGATCCGCTGGTCCGTCGGCTTCGTGAAAGGACGCCCCGATGAGTTCCCAGGAACTGGCCGTTCCGGCCTTCCCCGACCGGGTGCGGCTGCCACTGCGGTTCGACATGGCGGCCATGGCCGTCGATGCGCTGGCTCTCGACCCACAGGACTGGATCCCGCACTTCAACACCGCCTACTACCAGGGTGACTGGAGCGGCGCGGCCCTGCGGGCGGTCGGCGGGAGGTCCGACACGATCTATCCGGACCCCGCGTCCGCCGAGCCCTGGGCCGACACGCCGCTGCTCGCCAGGTGCCCCTCGATCGCCGCCGCATTGGCCCGGATCGAGTGCGAGAAGACGTCCGTGCGGCTGCTGCGGCTGGGCCCCGGCGCCCGGGTCAAGGAGCACCGCGACCACGCACTCGGCTATGAGAACGGCGAGTGTCGGCTGCACCTCCCGGTGGTCAGCGGACCGGAGGCCGAGTTCGTCCTGGCCGGGGTACCGGTCGAGATGGCAGATGGGGACTGCTGGTACGTCAACGTCAATAACCGACATTTCGTGACAAACACCGGCTCGACACCACGTATTCATCTCGTAGTCGACGTCGTTGTGAACGATTGGCTGACAACGGCGCTACAGAACGGCATCGTCAGCGCCGAGGCCAATTACTGACGTCCGTCCTGTCCAGGATCGGATGCGTTCATGGCGTTCGGGTGGGCGCTCCTCACTGGAAAGGTGGTGGCTGGTGTCGGTCGTCTCGCGTCGGGCCCTGCTGCGCACGGGTGTCGCATTGACCGCTGTTGCCGGACCGGTGGTCTGGGCCGGATCGGCCTCCGCGGCGCCGCGCCGGCGGGTCGCCGGCCGGTCAGGTCATGCCGCGCACGCACCGGGTCCGTGGACCAGGGCAAATTTTCAGCCACATTTGTCGAAATCCTTCGTCCTGACCGGTCACGGCGATAAGGTCACGGTGACCTTGGCCGAGATCAGCAACCTCGTCGGCGCGCGCGCGAATTCTGCGCAGCACCAGTTCTCGTTGCTGTTCAAGGCGCGCCGCTCGGCTGAGCTGCCCCAGGGCCTTTACACCCTGCGCGGCGCCAACTTCCAGCCGATGACCCTGTTCGTCAGCCCGGTCGACCGAGGTCGCAAGGCTCGCTACTTGCAGGCCGTGGTCAACCGCCTCGCCTGACCGTTCTTGTCCGTTCGTCCCCGCAAGGAGCACACGTTGTCACAACCCTTTATCGGCGAGATCCGCCTGTTCGGCTTCAACTTCGCCCCGCGCGGATTTGTTCTCTGCCAGGGGCAGATCATGTCCATCGCGCAGAACCAGGCGCTGTTCTCCCTGCTGGGCACCACCTATGGCGGCGACGGCATGACGACCTTCGGGCTGCCCGACCTCCGGAGCAGGATCCCGATCGGCCAGGGCCAAGGCCCCGGCCTTTCGTACTATCCGCTGGGCGAGGTGACGGGCGCCGAGACCGTCGCCCTCACCGTGACCAACCTGCCGCAGCACAACCATGCCCAGCCGGTGACCAACGGTCCCGCCTCTGGCACCCGCCCGCACAACACCGTCCCGGCAGCCGGCGGCAGCTATGCCGCTGCGGGTGATGGCGGTTCCTTTGTGCCCACCAGTGCAGCCGGAAGCAACCTGCCGTTCGGGATCATCCAGCCGGTGCTGGCGCTGAACTACTGCATCGCGATCTCCGGCATCTTCCCGTCCCGCAACTGACGTCCTCGTCGGCCGGGCACGGGCCCGGCCGGCGGTCTTGACTCGCTTGTGACCGTTTTCAAACTCCGGCCCACGCTCGTTGGGCTGCACCTCGGGGGCTCTCCCGCCTCGGGCTGCGGGTGAGCCGGACCCACCCTGAGGGGCAGCATGTTCCAGCACTCGCTCGCGTCCAGCACCCTGCGTCGTACGCGGACGGCGGTGACGGCGGCGGCTCTGGCGCTGGCCGCCATCGGCCCGGTCGTGGGCATCGCGTCGCCGGCTCTGGCCGCCGGGCCGACCACCTTCAGCAACGGCACAGCGCTGAACGTGGCCGACGCCCAGCAACCATGCAGTTCCGGCTGCACGCCCGGCCTCGCCAGCACCTACCCGTCGCCGATCACCGTGTCGGGCATGGCCGGGACGCTGTCGAACCTGACCGTGACCCTCACCGGGGTCACGCACGCCTACACCAGTGACTTCGACGTGCTGCTGACCGGCCCCGGCGGTCAGAAGTTCATCCTGGCATCCGACGCCGGCAACAACGGCGGCTCGAGCAACGCAACGGTGACGTTCAGCGACTCGGCCGCGGGCGCCCCTAGCGCCGACAGCGGCTGGGGCAACGGCGTGCAGAGCTACAAGCCCTTCAACTACAGCGCCGATCCCGACGTCTGGCCCAGCCCCGCGCCGGCCGGCCCCTACTCCAACGCGGACAACGGCACCGCCGGCAGCTTGGCGCTCAACACGACGTCGTTCGCCAGCGTGTTCAACGGCACCAGCCCCAATGGCGTGTGGAACCTGTACGTCGTAGACGACGGGCAGGGCGACCAGGGCTCGATCTCCGGCGGCTGGAGCATGTCGCTGACCACAGCTTCGGCGGCCGCGACGCTCACGACGGTCAGCACCTCCGCCAGCCCGGTCAGCACCGGCGCGTCGCTGACGCTGAGCGCGCACGTCACCCAGGCCAGCGACTCCAGCAACGTGACGGCCGGCACGGTGACCTTCAGCGACGGCTCGACCGTCCTCGGCGC
>JAWWOL010000051.1:0-3014 GCA_033851695.1 Frankiales bacterium | reverse complement strand
TCGAGACCGCTCATCGCGGGACCTCCTGCAGAGTAGGAAAGGGATCGAGATCGGGGAGCAGGGCACGCAGTCGCGCGGTTGCCCGGCTGGTGGTGCTCTTCACGGTGCCCGCGCTGACCCCGAGGGCTGCCGCGGTCTGTGCCTCGGAGAGGTCGTCGAAGAACCGGAGGACGAGGACTGCGCGTTGCGACGGCGTGAGCTGCAACATGGCCGCAATCAACGCGTGCCGCACCACGACCTGGCCGACGAAGTCGCCGTGCGTGCGCTCCGGCGGCGCCCCGCTGACCTCGCCGACCCGGGAGCGCAGCCGACGCCACCGGTCGGTTGCCAGCCGGGCCAGCACCACCCGCGCGTACGCCTCCGGAGCGCCGTCCAGCCGGGTCCACCGGCGGGCCGTACGTTCGAGTGCCGTCTGCACCAGGTCCTCGGCGTGCCCATGGTCACCGGTCAGCAGCACTGCTGTCCGCAGCAGCCGGCGACCCGACCCGGCCACGAAGGCCGCGAACTCGGCTTCCTGTACGCGATTCATCGGCCTCCCCAGCACCCGGCGGTTGTCTGCCTGGTTTCACGTACGGCGCCACGGTTCGGTTGTCGGGACGGACCGGAAAGTTGCCGGCCCGCTCAGGCGCCGGGCGTCACGTGCTTGCGTGAGGCCTCGCCGGCCGGCTCGGTGTAGGCGACCGACACGAGCCGATCCCCCTCGTACTCAAGGGAAGTCAGGCTGGCCAGCCCGCACTGCCGGCGGTCCGGGCGGTGCGGCAGCCGACGCCCCTCGACGAAGCGGCGCACGGTCCAGATCGGCAGCTGGTGGCTGACCATCACCGCCTCGTGGCCGGCCGCCTTGTCCCTGGCATCGTGCACGGCCGCGAGCATCCGGTCGGCGATCTCCTGGTAGGGCTCACCCCAGGACGGGGTCAGCGGGTTGCGCAGGTGCTTCCAGTGGGTCGGCCGGCGCATCGAACCGTCACCGACGCCGTAGGTCAGGCCTTCGAAGATGTTGCCGGCCTCGATCAGCCGCGGGTCCGTGACGATCTCGAGACCGAACTCAGCGGCAATCGGCTCGGCCGTCTCCTGCGCCCGCTCGAGCGGGGAGGCGACCACCAGCACGACGTCGCGTCCGGCCACGGCGCGGGCCGCGACCTCTGCCATCGCCCGCCCCGCCTCGGACAGGTGGTAGTCGGGCAGCCGGCCGTACAGCACGCCGTTCGGGTTGTGCACCTCGCCGTGACGGAGCAGATGGACGACGGTGCGCTCGGTCACTGTTCTCCCTCGGAAAGTGCTTGGGCTGCAGCGGTTGCGGCGTAGGGCAGGGCGTCGGCGATCAGCTGCAGCACCGAGTCGTCGTGGGCGGCTGAGACGAACCACGCCTCGTAGGCGCTCGGCGGCAGATAGATGCCGTGGCCCAGCATGGCGTGGAAGAAGGCGGCATAGGCCGGTGAGGACTGGGTCTTGGCGGTGGCGTAGTCCACGACCGCGTTGTCGGTGAAGAACACCGAGAACAGGTTGCCGGCAGCGGACACGCGGTGCGGCACACCCGCCGCGGTGAGCGCCTCGCCGACCAGCTCGCGCAGGGCAGCAGCCGTACGGTCCAGCTGGGCGTAGACCTCGTCGGTGCAGCCCTGCAACGTCGCCAGCCCAGCGGCTACGGCGACCGGGTTACCGGAGAGGGTGCCGGCCTGGTAGACCGGCCCGACCGGCGCCAGGTGCGCCATCACGTCGGCGCGGCCGCCGAAGGCAGCAGCCGGGAGGCCGCCGCCCATCACCTTGCCGAACGTGGTCAGGTCGCCGGCGACGCCCTCGACGCCGTACCAGCCCGCACGGCTGAGCCGGAACCCGGTCATCACCTCGTCCATGATCAGCAGGGCGCCGTGCTGCCGGCACTGGTCGCGCAGCATCGCGTTGAACCCCGGGAGCGGCGGGACGACGCCCATGTTGGCGGCGACCGCCTCGGTGATCACGCAGGCGATCTCGTCGCCGTACTGGAGGAACGCTGCCCGTACGGCGGCCTCGTCGTTGTAGGGCAGGACGATGGTCTCGGCCGTCGTCGCCCCGGTGACCCCCGGCGTGTCCGGCAGCCCGAGCGTGGCCACACCCGACCCGGCGGCGGCGAGCAGCGCGTCCACGTGGCCGTGGTAGCAGCCGGCGAACTTGACCACCTTGGTGCGTCCGGTGAAGCCGCGGGCGAGCCGGACGGCGGACATCGTCGCCTCGGTGCCGCTGCTGACCAGGCGCACCTGCTCGACCGGCTCGACGCGGGCGACGATCTCCTCGGCCAGCAGGACCTCGCCGGGCGACGGCGTCCCGTACGAGGTCCCGTGCTCCACGGTGTCCTGGATCGCCTTGACCACGTCGGGGTGGCGGTGGCCCAGGATCATCGGCCCCCACGAGCAGACCAGGTCGACGAACCGGGTGCCGTCCGCGTCCCAGAGGAAGGGGCCGTCGCCGCGCACCATGAACCGTGGCGTGCCGCCGACCGCCCGGAAGGCGCGTACCGGCGAGTTGACCCCGCCGGGCGTGACCGCCCTGGCCCGCTCGAACAGCGCGACGGAGGCAGGAGCGGCGGCGTCGAGATCAGAGCTCATGGCTCCAGTCTCCCGCACCTTGCGCTCAGTCGCGGCCCTGCCAGGTGCAGACGCAGATCTCGTTGCCGTCGGCATCGCCCAGGATCCAGAACGAGGGCGCCGCGGCGTCCGACAGCAGTCGCCCGCCGGCCGCGAGGGCCGCCTCGATCCGCGGCCCGGCCTCGTCGTGCGCGACCGTGACGTCGAAGTGGATCCGGTTGCGCTGGGTCCGCGGCTCGTCCATCCGCTGGAACCAGATCGAGGGGCCCTGGCCGCGGGGATCGATCACGCTGTTCGGCTCGCCGGCAGAGGACGGCTCGTCGCCGTAGCCGAGCACGGCGCGCCAGAACGGCCGGATCGCCGCGGCGTCCATGGTGTCGATGGCCAGCTCGAGCACCTGACTGGCCCGGGGACCGGCGGTCGGACTGCTCTGCAGGCCGAGCTCGGGCAGCA
>JAWWOL010000373.1:0-5574 GCA_033851695.1 Frankiales bacterium | reverse complement strand
AGCACGCAGGTCGTCACGGGTAACGTAGTTTCCTTCTCGACCAACCCCGGCGTGGGCACCGTCTCGGCGGTCTCCACGGCCACCTGCCCTGGCGGGACGAAGGTTCTGGGTGGCGGAGCCGCCATCTCGCAAGGGTCCAATGTCAAGGCGGCAATCGCGCAGTCGACGCCCAGCGGCTTGACGTGGACTGCGACTGCGATCGCCATCGCCTCAGGTAACGGCACCGTCGCAACCATCACGTCGTACGTCATCTGCGGCTCGTAACCTCACCACAGTCCCGAACACTGAGGCCCGCCGGTCAGATGATCGGTGGGCCTCAGTGTGTTGTGCGCTACGGCAACGGAACACGTGCTAGCGCTGGTCGATCGACCAGCGCAGGTTGTGGTGCAGCCGCTCGCCCTGTGGGTTGCCGGCGCGCAATGACGTCAGCATCGCGGCAACGGCATCGTCGTGGCGTCCGAGCTGCGCCAGGCACACACCGACGTAGTCCCACGGCAGCCAGGTGTAGTCAGCGTCGTTGACGAAGCCGACGGACGGACGGGTTGCATTGGTGGCGGCGGTGAACAACGGAAGCGCCTTGGCCCACTCCTGCTCCTCGAAATGGACTTCACCGATGCGAAGGTATGCCTCGGAGCGAGTCGGGTCCCGCCGCAACGCGTAGAAGAACTGGCCGAGTGCATCGTCAAGCCGGCCAAGGTTCTTGGCGCAGATCCCCATGCTGAGCCGGGCCGCATACTCCTCCCAGGACGCGGCGGTTCCGGTGTCGAGGAACTCGCGGTAGACGGCCACCGCTTCGCTGAATCGCTCGTTGTCGCGCAGCTCGTTGCCGAGGTAGAACAGGGTCCGCGGGGAGCGGTCGCCCGCCCGGACGGCGGCCTCGAGGATCCGCAGGTTCCGTCCGATCCGCCGCTCCAGCTTGGCCGCGCTTGGCCGGTGCTCGATGTAGAGGTCGTCCCGGTAGACCGACCGACCTTCCGGGATGGTGAGCGTTTCGTGGACGACACCGTGCCACCGCAGTCGAGCGCCTCGTCGGATCACCCGCTCTCGGGGGAACTGGTACGTGCAGAGGCCCGTCTCCGCGTCGAAGGCGTACCGGTACGGCGCGTACACGGCGTCGATCTGGTGGGTCAGCAGCGTGTCCTTGGCCAGCCGGTACGCTGCTTGAACTGCGGCCGGTACGTGGTCGTCCGCATCCAACCAGATGATCCACTCGCCGGTGCACTGGTCGAAGGCGAAGTTGCGGGCGGCGGCGAAGTCGTCGACCCACTCGAAGTCGCCGACGGTGGCTCCGGCTGCGAGTGCGATATCACGCGACCCGTCGTCCGAGCCGGTGTCGACCACGATCAGCTCGTCACAAAAGCCACCGGCCTCGGCCAACACCTGGCCCAGTGACTCCTGCTCGTTCCGCACGATCATGGCCAGTGAGAGACGCACTGGGGCCTACTTTGTCGTTGCAGGCGCGGGCTTCTTGAGCGCCGGGTTCAATTTGATCGCCTTGGCGATCTCCGCGTTGCCTTCCGCTTTCTTGCCCAGCCGCAGGAGCAGCAGGCCCAGGTTGAAGTGGCTGCTTGCATCACTCGGGTTGGCCGCCGTCGCGCGACGGTAAAGATCCGCCGCCCCCGTGGGATCGCCACCGGCGTCGGTGAGGATGGCGAGGTTGAACAACGCCGGGTTGTACTTCGGGTCGATGGTCAGCACCTGCTGGTACTTCGCCTTCGCCTCAGCCGGTTTCCTCTGCGCCTGCGCGATGGCGCCCAGGTTGTACAGCGCGAACTTGTTCTTGGGATCTTTGGCGAGCACGGCGAGGTAGTCCTTGCGCGCCAACGTGAGATTGCCCTGCGCGTGCGCCTTGAGGCCGGCGTCAAGCAACTGAGCCGCACTGCCTGCCGCGGTGGTCGCACCACCGGACGGCGGCGTCGAACTGGTCGTCGGCGCCGCGCTGCCCTTGCTCTTCGTGCTGCATCCTGCCGCAGCAGAGGCGAGCAGCGCGAGCGAAAGACCCGCGGCGGCCACCCGGCTTCCTCGCGGTGCGAGTGCTCCCATGGTCGCTTCCGTCTCTCTTGTCGAGCACGACAGATCTTGCCGTCATGATATCGGCGTGGAGAGACTTCCGCGGGCCATTCTTGGACTGCAGACCCAGAGAAACTGTATGTAGCCGGTTGGTTTCGCTTCAGGCGCTACTCGGCATGGAGAAGGAGCCTGTCGATCATCCCGACTGCGAGTTCACACTTCGGTGCGGGAGAAGTTCAGGTAGGACCGGGACGGCGTCGGACCGCGCTGGCCCTGATAGCGGCTGCCGGCCTTGGCCGAGCCGTACGGGTGCTCGGCGGCGCTCGTCATGCGCAGGATGCAGAGCTGGCCCACCTTCATCCCCGGCCACAGCTTGATCGGCAGCGTGGCGACGTTGGACAGCTCGAGGGTCACGTGCCCGGTGAACCCCGGATCGATGAACCCGGCCGTCGAGTGGGTCAGCAGACCGAGCCGGCCGAGGCTGGACTTGCCCTCGAGCCGCCCGGCCAGGTCGTCCGGCAGCGACACGGTCTCGTACGTCGATCCGAGCACGAACTCGCCAGGGTGCAGGATGAACGGCTCGTCGCCGGCCGGCTCGATCAGCTCGGTCAGGTCCTCCTGCGCTTCCGACGGGTCGATGAACCCGTACCGGTGGTTCTGGAAGACCCGGAAGTAGCGGTCCAGGCGCAGGTCCACGCTGGACGGCTGGATCATCGCAGGGTCGTACGGGTCGACGCCCACCCGCCCGGACTCGATCTCGGCCCGGAGATCACGATCGCTGAGAAGCACGGGCGGACGATACCGCGTCGGCTGGCTACTATGTCCCTGGGGCCTCGACTCGAGCGTGTACGAGGTCTTACGCGGGTGTAGTTCAATGGTAGAACATCAGCTTCCCAAGCTGACAGTGCGGGTTCGATTCCCGTCACCCGCTCCACGCCACCAGCCCCCGCGGGGCTGCTGTGCACCTGGCCGCGGCCCAGCCTTTGCCAAAATGTCACCTTGGGGGCTCTGTCCCGATATGCCCCGGAACACCTAGCGTCGGCGCGGTCATGACGTGTTGACCACTAGGGGAGCTTCCATGCGCATTCTCGCTCGGCGTCGAGCAACAGCAGCCGGCGCCACCGTGGCCATAGGCGCGCTGCTCGCCGCCTCCGGCGTCGCCTCGGCTGACTCGGCCACCTCGGTCCCGTCACCTGCCACTCCCGCCTCTTCCTGCCACCTGGACAACGGCGTCCAGCACGTGATCAACCTGACCTTCGACAACGTGCACTTCTTCCGCGACAACCCCAACGTCCCGTCCGACCTGGAGCAGATGCCCACGCTCTACAAGTTCCTCAAGGACAACGGCACGGTGCTGTCGAACATGCACACGCCGCTGATCGCGCACACCGCCGAGGACAGCCTCGCGATCTACTCCGGCCTGTACGGGGACCGCCACGGCCAGCCGGTGAGCAACTCGTACAAGACCTACAAGCCGGACGGGACCACAGAGTCCGACGCGTCCTTCACCTACTGGAACTCCCCGGTGATCAGCGCCGGCAAGGCATCGACGAACGACCCGTCACCGTCGATGGTCTACTCGCCCACGGTTCCGGCGCGGAACACCGCACCGACACAGGTGGCTCCGGAGCCCTGGGTCGCCTACAACAAGGCCGGCTGCTCGGTGGGCGCGTTCTCGACCGCGAACATGGTGCTCGAGAACGCCGGCGACCTACCCACCGTCTTCGGTACGACCCCGCCGCTCGGCACGTACGCCAACACCACCAGCGCTTTCATCGGCGAAGCCGTGCACTGCGGCCTCGGCGACGCCGGCTGCGAGCAGGCCACGGGCGCGGTCACCGACACGCCGCCGGCCGCCAACAACCCCGGAAGTGCGACGTACAAGGCACTGTTCGGCCACGCCTACATCGCGCCGCTGCTCAAGGGCGCAGCGCATCCGCCGGCCCCGTACCGGGTCGCGGACAACGCCGGCAACCTCGTCGACCTGGACAACCGGGAGATCGCCGACTTCCGCGGCAACGTGGGCTTCCCGGGCTTCAGCCCGACGCCGTCGCAAAGCCTTGCCGAGATCGCCGACCTGCAGGAGGCGGGGGTGCCCGTCACCTACGGCTACATCGCCGACATTCACGAGCGCAAGGACGGCAACCTGAACTGCACGACCGCCGACGCCACCGCGTTCGGTAACGCGCTCGGCCCGGGAGATGCCTGCTACGTCGAGAATGCACGGGCGTACGACGCCGCGTTCGCCAAGTTCCTGAGCCGGCTGGCGAGCGACGGGATCACAGCGCGCAACACGTTGTTCGTGATCGGCTCCGAGGAGAACGACCACTTCGCCGGCGCCAACGTGGGCCGCGCGGACGCCCCGACCGACCCGGCGAACTGCGACGGCGTCACCACCCCGTGCAAGTACGCGCACGGCCAGGTCGGCGAGGTCCAGGCCAACCTGCCGGGGCTGCTGTCCACCGAGCGTGGCAACACCACGCCGTTCGACGTCGAGCCTCAGGGGGCTGCGGTCTACGTCCATGGCACCTCCGCCGTCTCACCGCCGGCCAACGACCCCGCGGTTCGGCAGCTCGAACGCGACACCGCCGCCATCACCGCCAACAACCCGCACAGCGGGGTGACCGGGGAGACGGTCGTGAACTACCAGGCCGGGGCGACCGAGCAACGCATCCTGCACCTGGAGACCGCGGACCCGCAGCGGACGCCGACGTTCACCGTCTTCCCCAAGCCCGACTACTACTTCGACGCCGCCGCGCCGGCCTGCGCCGGTTCGGCCAACCCGGCCGCCGCCTGCGTGACGGTGAACTCGAAGTTCGCCTGGAACCACGGCTACTACAGCCCTGACATCGTCATCACCTGGTCCTCGTTCGTCGGGCCCGGCGTCAAGCACGTCGGCATCGACGGTCCCCGGCCTGCGGACAGCCCGCAGGTCAAGGACCCCAACGGTGGCGGCCTCACTCCCGCGTACAGCACCAAGGGCACCTGGGCCGACGAGACCGACATCCGGCCGACCATGCTGCGCCTTGCCGGCCTGGCCGACGACTACGTGATGGACGGCCGGGTCATCACCGAGATCCTCTCGCACGACGGCGATCTCGGCCGTGTGGCGACTTTGGGCGGCTGCTACAAGCAGCTCAACGCGAGCGTGGGGGCCTTCGGTACGGACACGCTGGTGGCCTCGACGGGCGCTTTGGCAAGCGGCTCAGCGGCCGACGACAGCGCGTACACCGCGACGGACGCCGCCCTGTCCTCACTGGGCGACCGTCGGGACGCGCTCGCCAGCACGATCAAGGGCGAGCTGGACCAGGCGGAGTTCCACGACGCGAAGCTCAGCGGCCGGGTCGTGAGCCGCCAGCTCGACTCCTGCCAGGCGTTGCTGGCCCAGGCCTCGGCCCTGGCCGGCTGAGGACGGCTCGGGGAGGGGCGGTTCGCCGCCCCTCCCGCGAGGTCATCGGCCGAGGGTGCTCTCGCGCCGCACGATGCGGTGCTCGGCCCACAGCTCCGACGGCGGCTCGTCGGCATCGGCCCCCCGCCGTGCCACGAGCCGGCTCACCGCCAGCT
>JAWWOL010000372.1:0-5923 GCA_033851695.1 Frankiales bacterium | reverse complement strand
AAGTCACCACTGACCGTGACCCCGCTCAGCGCAGCCGCAGCGGTGCCGGTGTTGGACACCGTCACCGACTGCGCCCCACTGGTCGCCCCCACCGCGGTCGAGGCGAAGGCCAACGACGACGGGGAGGTCGACAACGTCGCCGTGCCCGAGGCGACCCCGGTGCCGGACAAGGCCACCGTGGTCGGGCTGTTCGTCGCGTTGCTGGTCACCGTCAGGGTTCCCGTACGAGCACCGGAGGCGGTGGGCGTGAACTTCACGGTGACCACGCAGCTGCCGCCAGCGGCGATCGAGGACCCGCAGGTGTTGGTCTGCGAGAAGTCACCACTGGTCGACACCGAGGAGACCGCGGCCGCAGCCGCGCCGGTGTTGGACACCGTCACCGCCTGGGTGGCCGCCGAGGACCCGACCGTGGTCGAGGCGAAGCTCAACGACGACGGGGAGGCCGACAGCGTCGCCGAGCCCGTCACCGTGCCACTGGGATAAACCTGGAACTCGGACACCTGCCCGGCCGCCCAACCGGTGTTGCCGGTGATGTTGAGCCGGACGAACCGGGCCGTGGTGGCCGGCAGGGTGATGTCCTTCGTGTTGCCGGTCGACGGGTCGAACGTGTAGCCGGTCGAGCCGACGATCTGGGTGAACGTCGTGCCGTCGGTGCTGCCCAGCACCGACAGGGTTTCCGTACGCGCAGCCCATGACGTCACCGGTGGCAGCTTGAGGGTCACCTTGCCGATGTTGTACGAGGCGCCCAGATCGACCTGGAGCCACTGCGGGAACGCGCCGTTCGCGCTCTCCCAGTAGGTGCTGGCGTTCCCATCGGTCGCCGTTGCCGGCGCCTGCGTGGAGTTGACCGAGCTGCTCGCCGTCACCGCGACCCCGGCCGCGATGTTCGTGCCGGCGCCGATGCCGGTCCCCGACAGGGCAATGGTGGTCGGTGCGTTGTTGGCATTGCTGGCAAGGGTGACCGATCCGGTACGGGCGCCGGAGGTCGTCGGCGTGAACATGACGTTGACCGTGCAGGATGCGCCCACGGCGAGGCTCGCGCAGTTGTTCGTCTGCGCGAAGTCGCCGGTGGCAGACACCCCGGACACCGTCGCCGTGGTGGTGCCGCCGTTGGTGACGGTCACCGCCTGCGTGGCCGTCGAGACACCGACCACGGTGCCGGCGAAGGACAGGCTGGCCGGGTTGGCGTTGAGGACCGGTCCGGGTGAAACACCCGTACCGGACAGGTTCACCGTGCCTGCGTTGCCGCCTGCAGTGAACGTCAGTGCACCGGTCCGGCCACCGGCAGCGGTGGGCGCGAACGTCACGCTCACGGTGCAGGAGCCGGACGCCGCGATCGACGTCCCACACGTGTTGGTCTGCGCAAAGTCACCGGTGATCGCCAGACCGCTGAAGGCAGCAGCTGCCGTGCCCGGGTTGGAGATCGTGACGACCTGGGCGGCACTCGTCGAGCCCGTGGAGACCGAGCCGAAGTTCAGCGCCCCGGGGGCAGCCGTCGGACCGGTCACCGGATAGGGGGGCAGGACCGCGGCGGGGAAAGGTCCGCAGTAGGGCGGTGCGCTCAGACCGGAGTTGCCGCCGCCATCGGTGAAGACGAAACTCTTGCCCTCGCAGCTGAAGATCGGCCCCAGCGTCGTGCCAACCCCGGTCACCGTCACGTTGGAGAAGGTTGTGCCACCACCCGTCTGCTCCTGCACGGCGAACGTGCCCGTACCGGCGATGGTCACGTTGTTCAGGGAAACGCCGCTCACGTTGCCTTCGACGAACTGCACGGCTTCGAAGGGACTCTGCTGGATCAACATGTTGGTGACGTTGATCGGGCCGGTGACCGCTCCCTGGCTCGCGTCGAACCACAGCGCACCGACGCCGAAGCCCCAGTTGGGGTCGATGTCCCCGTCCCTGATCAGCGTGTTGTTGCTGACCGTCGTGAGGCCGACCGCAGTCGAGGTGAAGCGCTGGGCGACGGTGATGCCGCCGCCCTGGTTGATGCCACTGTCCACGACGAGGTTGCCGGTCACGGTGTTGTCGTGCCCGCCGTAGATCGCGATGCCGTTGGCCAGCATCTGCTCCGACACCGTGTTGTTCGAGATCGTGTCGTTGGCATCGGCGCCGATGCCGGCATCGGCCCATTGGGCGATGCCGTCGTCACCGGTGTTGCGGATGTCGCTGTTGGTGACGGTCGAGTTGGTGACCCCGCCGTGGAAGTTGATGCCATCGGCTGTCGTGTTTCTGATGCGCATGCCGCTGAAGCTGAGCTTGTCCATCGGACCGTCCATCCAGGCACCGACCTTCAGGTGGTCGAGCCAGAGGTTGGTCACCGTCGAGTTCGACATGGCTCCGCCGATGCCGTTGACCTGGTCGGAGTCGATCCGTTCCTGGACATTGCCGAAGATCGCGAAGTTGGACAGGTGCACGTTGCTGCTGCCGTTGGGCGTGAAGCCGCCGTAGAAACCAGGCGCAGCACCGGAGACGGTGGAATACCACATGCCGGCGCCGGCCACCGTGACGTTGTTGACGATGATGTGGCCGGGGACCTTGAAGGTGCCGGTCGGGATCCACACGGTGCCACCGGCGCCTGCTGCGCTGATGGCGGCATTGAAGGCTGCCGTGGAGTCAGCGGCGCCTGTGGCGTCAGCGCCCTGGCTCGTGACCGACACCGAGCCGGCCGGCTGGGGAAGGGCCGCGCCGACGTTCTCGAAGTCCGCGAAGTCGATCGTGTACGAGGACGCGGTGTCCTCGCTGTCGACCTGCAAGGTGAACGTCGTGCCGGCAGGATAGGTCGTCGGCAGCAGCCGGTGCACCTCGTCGAAGAAGTGCTGTGGCGAGCCGCTGCTCGGCGTGTTCACGAATGCATAGCTGCCGTAGTACCAGCTATAGGCGTTGGTCAGCGTGAAGTCGGTCTGCTTGGTGCCGTTGATGTACATCGACAATGGCGCGGTGTAGACCGAGCCGTTGCTGCTGTCCGGGATGCTGTAGCGGAAGTCGATCGAGTTCGTCGACGCCGTGGTGGTGAACGTGACGTACTTGCCGGTGCCGCTCAGGGTGACGGCCTTGCGACCGGAGGCCTCGTCGGCCAGCACGCCCTGGGTGTAGCTCGGGCCGACGACCGAGCCATTCGTCGCGGCATTCTCTGCCTGCAGCTCGACGTAGGGAAGGGCAGCGCCGGCGCCACCGGTGGCCGCGGCCGACGCCGGCGTCGGGCTGAGGGCGACCAGACCGGACACCGCCAGCGCCGTACTGGCCAGCAGAGCGGTGAACCGCGGTCCCATGGACCGACGGCTGGCTGACAGGGAGGACATGCCGGAACTCGCTTTCGTCAAGGGCGGAAAGAACTGGTGGCTCAGGATGCGAAGACGGTGAGCTCGGACATCTCCCCGGCCTGCCAGCCGGTGTTCGCCGTCACAGCGATCCGGAGGTAGTGCCGGCTGGTGGCCGCGAAAGGAACGTGAGGGGCGTGGCCGCCGCCGCGGCGGCTCGGCGCAGTCGGCCGGTCTAACGTGCTGGCACAGGGGCTCCTCGGACGGGGTCGCCGAGCACCATGCACACTCACCCGGCAGTTCGTCAACCCAAGTTCCGGTACTGACGGCTAGCCGCCATCAGGGTCAGCACGGAGCAACGCAATTACTCGCAAGAATCCTCGCTTCGCGCAATTTCGCGACTGCCGAACAGCGTCAGCGAACGTCGACAACGCGGACGCCGCGCGGTTGGGCCAGACGGGTAGGCGGATCTCGTACGTCCGTTCCCGCACCACGCCGATAAGCCAGTACTCGCACGGCGTCGGCCTCGGCGGGGCGCCCGGAGATGTTGATCATCCGCGAATCCGGCCTCTTCCCGCCGAACGGTCAAGGTCCATCGTCAGGATGTCGCGGTAGCGGCCCACAGCTGCGACGGCACGTCGGGTCGCGGTGCCGGGCCGAGGCTGAGTCGGCGCGCTTTGTGTGGGGCGACTGCGTTAGTACCAGGAGGGCCCATGCGGCGTGTACGGCTGCTCAAGTGACTGGATCTCGTCGTCGGTGAGACGCAGGTCCAGTGCTGCGGCCGCCTCCGGCAGGTGATGGGGCTTGGTCGCCCCGACGATGGGGGCGGACACGACGGGGTTGTTGAGCACCCAAGCCAACGCCACCTGTGCCATGGTCGCGCCGTGGTCTGCGGCAACGCGTTGGACGGCGTTGACCACCGGCTCGTCGAGCGGTGAGTCGAAAGACTGGACGACGTGGTCCACGTCGGATCGGTGAGATTGTTCTCCCCAGGGGCGAGCGAGGCGTCCTTTGCCCTGAGGCGAGTAGGGCACTACACCGACGCTCAGGTCGGCGCACATGGCCATCAACTCTGGCTCATCCTGCCGGCGGAGCAGGTTGTACTGGTTCTGCATCGACACGAAGGTGGTCCAGCCGTGCAGCTCGGCGGCATGCTGGAGCTTGGCGAACTGCCAGGCGTACATGGACGAGGCGCCTAGATAGCGGACCTTCCCGGCCTTGACGATGTCGTGAAGGGCCTCCATGGTCTCCTCGACCGGAGCGTCGGGATCGAAGCGGTGGATCTGGTAGAGGTCGATGTAGTCGGTGCCGAGCCGGACGAGGGAAGCGTCGACCTGCTCCAAGATCGCCTTCCGGGACAGGCCCTGACCGCCCGGGCCCGGGTGCATCCTGCCGAACACCTTGGTCGCCAGGACGATCTCCTCTCGGCGCGAGTACATCGTGATCGCTCTGCCGACGATCTCCTCCGAGGTGCCGTTCTGGTACGTGTTTGCCGTGTCCCAGAAGGTGATGCCCAGCTCTACGGCCTGCCGGAAGAACGGCTGGGCCTGTTGTTCGTCAAGCGCCCAGGTGTGCGCGCCCGGGGTGTCGGGATCGCCATAGCTCATGCAACCCAGTGCCAGCCGGCTGATCTTGAGCCCGGTGCCCCCCAGTCGTACGTAGTCCATCGCAGTCTCTCCCTCCAGTTCACGGGGACATCAATCCTCGCGACCAGGTCCCCTAGGCAGTGTCCTACGGCCGGGCATTGCCCTACGGCCGGGCAGCGGCCCCGTCCGCTCGAGGTCGCGCGAACGTGGGACTGATGTGCCGACGGGACGCTATGCAATTGTCCTGTCCAGTGGCCGGGGCCACGGAGACGGGGGCGCAGCACGGCCCGCCCGGTCGTGGTACCCGTCAGCACGGTCGGGGAAATCCATGACTGCAAAGCGTGACACCAGCGACGACAGCTCGGTTCAGCGCGTCGACCGCCGGCACCTGCTCAAGGCGGCTCCGGCGGTTGCCCTCGGAGGTGCGGTCGCCGTTGCCGCCGGTGCGGCTCCTGCGGACGCCTCACCCGGCAACCCGGTGCTGCAGGGGCGGACCAACGACGCCGGTGCGGCTACCACCACGTTGATCAGCACCGGGTCACCTGCCCTGTCCGTACGGGGAACTGTGGAGGCGCAGACCGTCACCACCGGCGCCGTGACGCTGGAGACCTACTTCGGCGGGGTGCCCCTCACGGTCGAGCCGATGCCGAACCACCGCGGCCCAGCCGCCGTCATCACCGGCGCACAGGACGTCGGAGGCATGGCTTTGACCGGAGAGAATGCCCTCGTCGTCTCTGCGGTAGGGCCGGGCGCGGCGATCAGTGCGACCGCCATCGACGGCGGCTCGTCGGCGCAACCTACCCCCGTCGCTGGAACTGCCGTCGTGGCGAGGGCCGACAGCGGCGTCGCCGTCCAGTCGGTCTCCAACAGCGGCACCGCCGTCGACGCCACAACGGTCAGCGGGCACGCGATCCGGGTTCACGCCACCTCGTTCAGCAGCCCCAGCGACGCCGTCACGATCTCCTACGCCGGAACCAGCCGCGCTCTGTGGGTCCAGTCCTACAACCCCGCGAACACCAACGGAACGGTGACCGGCGTCAACGAAGGGCACGGCATCGGAGTGTGGGGCGAGCAGCGCAA
>JAWWOL010000356.1:0-8970 GCA_033851695.1 Frankiales bacterium | reverse complement strand
TGCTGCTGAGGCCAGACGGCTGCGCGGGTCGAGAGTTGCTACTGGGACGTCGATCCGGGGCGCGCCCGAGTCATCAGAGATCGGCTCAGGAAGTCAGAAGTCCTGCTGGTCCCAGCGACGGTTCCAGCGCTCCTCGAACCTCTCGACGAGGGACAGGTGCGTATCGCTGGCGCGGGTCCGGGCACGGCGGCGTCGGCTCGTCGCGACCCCTCCGGTCAGCCGCTTCCAGTTGGCGACGCCGTAGATGACGCCCACACCCGCCAGGATCGCGCCGACCACGACGAGCGCCTGGATCTTGGCCAGCACCCCGCCGATGATCAGGGCGACACCGATGGCTACGGCCAGCGCGGCCTTGAGCGTGCGCCGACGGTGGAAGTAGCGCAGGTCGGTCGTGCGTACCGTGGACGCGAACTTCGGATCCTCGGCATACAGCGCCCGCTCGATCTGCTCGAGCAGACGCTGCTCGTGATCAGAGAGCGGCACGTCGCTCCTCCTGGAATGAGGCCCGGCCAACCCCGGGAGGGGCTGGTCAGGTTGAACGGGTGACGACTTGCAGTGGTTCCCCACTGATGAGGATACGGTCGCCGTCGCCGGTGCGAAAGACACCGGTGACAACGTGGGCACAACGGCGGTGAGCGAGGGCCGCGGCTACGGATCCTCCCTCGCTGGCATCGGCCCGATAGCCCTGACTCTCAAGGGCCATTCGCCCACTTTCCCGATCTTGGCCGCGACCTCGTCCAGGCATACGTCACCGTCCCGGTTTCGGTTCGACCGGACCGGCCCGGGCCGGTCGCGGCAACCGCTCGGGGATCTGGTCTGGCGCCGTCGCCAGGGCCGCACCCAGTGCGGGGTCGACCAGGACGGCCGGGCGCACGGCACCTGCGCCGAACCGCCTGGCAGCCCGGTCGACGGCGCGATCGGCCTCGCGCCAGCCGGACTCGCGCTCGCCGAACGCCAGCTGACGCGGCAGGCTGTCGGCCGGCACCAGGCCCTCGACCCTGACCCCGACCAGCCGGATGCGGGCCCGTTCGAGGCCCAGACCGTCGAAGAGCTGCCGCGCGGTGTCGTAGATCTCGCGGCCGACATCGGTCGGCTCCCGCAGGGTCCTGGACCGGGTGAGGGTGCTGAAGTCGGCGAACCGCACCTTGATCGAGACCGTCCGGCCCTGGTGGTCACCCGAACGCAGCCGGGCCGCTGTCCGCTCGGCGAGTCGGAGCAGCTCGCGGTGGATGACCAGCGGGTCGTCGACGTCGGAGGAGAAGGTCTCCTCGTGACCGATGCTCTTGTCCGGCTCCTGCGGCACGACCGGCCGCTCGTCCCGCCCCCAGGCCAGGGCGAACAAGTGCTGGCCCGCCGCAGGACCCAGCGCGCGTACGAGGGTCGCCTCCGGGGTGTGGGCGATGTCACCGACGGTGCGCAGCCCCAGCCGGGTGAGCACCTCCTCGGTCTTCTCCCCCACCCCCCACAACGCACCGACGGGCAACGGGTGCAGGAACTCGACCACGCGGTCGGCAGGCACGACGAGCAGGCCGTTGGGCTTGCACCTGGCGGAAGCAAGCTTGGCGACGAACTTGGTGGAGGCGACCCCGACCGAGGCTGTGATGCCCTGCTCGTCGGCGATCCGGCCCCGGAGCAGCTCGGCGATCTGGGCCGGCCGGCCGAGCCGGCGGGTCGCACCGCCGACGTCCAGGAACGCCTCGTCCAGCGAGATCGCCTCGACCAGCGGGGTGACCGACCGGAAGATCTCCATGATCCCGGCGGTGGCCTCGGAGTAGGCCGCCGGGTCGGGCGGGATGATCACCGCCTGCGGGCACATCCGCCGGGCCCGCATCATCGGCATCGCACTGCGCACGCCGTACGCCCGGGCCTCGTAGGTCGCGGACAGCACCACCGAGCGGGTGCCGGCGCCGCCGACGATCACCGGCCGACCGACCAGCTCGGGCCGGCGGATCAGCTCGACGCTGGCGTAGAAGGCGTCCATGTCAGCGTGCAGGATCGAGCATCCGGTGTCGTCACCGGGAGGGCCCGGCGCCGGTCCGGCCGGGGGCGGGCTGCTGCGGCTCACGTCCGGCCGCCCCGGCCATCTCGGCCATCTGGGCCGGAGGCCGCCGGCTCAGCCGGTGACATGTCCCGGCCGCCGGGCGAGCACGTGAAGTGCCGCGGCCACGTCGGTGAACTCGGGCCGGCCGACCACGAGCTCCTCGAGACGCAGCAGCGCCTGGGCCGCCTGCGGGTCAGCGTCGAGCAGGGAGCCGGGGAGCAGGTCGCTGAACACCCGCGACCCGTGCAGCTCGAGGACGTCGAGGCCGGCGCTCTCGAGCTGGGCGAGGATGCCCTGGCGGTCATAGCGCCTGACCAGCGGATCGTGCGCACCGGACGATCCGTCGCTGTCCTCCAACAGCGCCGTCGCCTCGTCGAGGCGTCCGGCAACAGCTCTGCTGAGCACGGCGCCATTGACGTTGGAGACCAGGACGCTGAGCAGCCCGCCGGGGCGGAGCACCCGTACCATCGCCGCGACCGCGTCCGCCGGGTCGTCGACGACCTCGAGGACGTGGTGGCACAGCACCACGTCGTAGGCCTCGGCGCCGGCGACGTCGAGCAGGCCGGCTGCGTCGCCCTGGACTCCCCTGATGGTGCGGATGTCCGCCTCCGCGGCCCGGCGTTCGAGGGCGGCCAGGGAGTCGGGGCTGGGGTCGACGACGGTGACCCGGTGGCCGAGCTCCGCCAGGGGTACGGCGAACCCGCCGGTGCCACCACCGGCATCGAGGATGTCGAGCATGGGCTGGCCGGCCCGCTCGTGCGGTCCGGTCCCGTGCGTCGCCAGCGCGTCGCGCAGGGTGGACCACACGACGGCGTTGCGGGTGGTGGCACGGGACCTGCGGGTGGCGACCACGACGCTCCTCGGCTCGGCCTTCGGCTCCGGGCGGGACGTGTCCGGTGCGGCCAGCCTAGTAAGCCACGAATCGTAGGTCCGGCGCACCTGGACCGGCGGTGCTCACCCACCGGAGCTGCCCGGACTCGAGTGCCACAACCGACGAGGTGCACCCTTGCCGTCGCTGCCGGCCGGCCTGATGTCGGAGTAGGCCGACAGCTCGAACCCGCTGGCAAACCGGCGGACCGGGGCCATCACCGGGCGGGTCGACCGGCTCTCGGCCGCGCCTTCGGTTGCCAGTGCGGAGAACCCGGGCGGTGGGGCGGCCAGTGCCTCACTCACTGCCGCCATGCCCTGGGTCTCCCACAGCTCGCGGAGGAGGGGCAGCTCCCAGCAGCCGTCGGCCTGCAAGGAGACGCCGCGCGGGCCGGTCCGGCGTACCGTGCCGCGGATGACCAGCAGCCAGGAGTGGAACACCGTCGCGGCGTAGCCGGCCTGCGCCTCCTCGAAGAAGGTGGCGTCGACCGGACCGGTGGCGTCGTCGAGGGTGACGAAGACCACTCGCCGGCCGGAGCGGACCGGCGGGGTTTGGGTCGCCACCTTGACCCCTGCCACCAGCACCTCGGCCCGGCTTCGGCAGCGCAGCAGGTCCCGGGCCCGGGTGATGCCGGCCGCGGCGAAGAACTGCTCGTAGAACGTGAGGATGTGCGAGCTCGCGTCGAGGCCCAGGATGTCCAGCTCCGCCCGTACTTTCTCACTCGCGGTCATCTCCGGCAGGCCGCTGGGCACCGCCACCGTCGGCTCGTCACCGAGGTCGAGAGCGAGCTGGACGTCCGAGCCGACCACGGTCGCCGGTGCCTGGGACTGCCGCGCCGCCTGCGCCCGTACGTCCAGACGCGCGTGACCGGTGCCGTCGTCCCGGCTCCAGTCGTCCTGACCGGAGCTGTCCCGCCCTGGGCTACCGCGGCTCGCACCCTGGGCGCCGGCTGCCCTGGTGGACCCATTGGACCCGGTAGCGCTGAGGGTACGGGTCCCCCGCCGTCCGCTGCCCCGGGCGGTTGCCCGCGACCACTGATCGAGGTCGAGCACCTGCAGCAGCAGGTCGCGCCGGGTCACCACTCCCCTGCGGCGTAGCGGAATCGTCGAGCTGATCCCGTACAGCGAGTCGAAGGCACCGGCCAGGACGAGCCGTTCGGCCACCGGACGCGAGACGCCTGCCCGGTGCCAGAAGTCCGAGAGCGAGTGATAGGGCCGACCGGCGACGATGCGGGACAGCTCGGCATCGTTGATGCCTTTGACATCGGCCAGCCCGAGCCGGATCCCGTACGACCTGGCGTCGGGCAGCATCGTGACGTCGAGCCGCTCGCGGGTGGACTCGCCGAGGATCAGCGGTGGCGGCTCGTCGAGGACGCCGACCCGTTCTATCCGGTAGTCACCGTCGGAGGCGTTGACGTCCAGCGGCAGGACGGCGATGCCGAACTGACGGGCGTCGTCGAGGATCAGCCTTTTGGGATACATGCCGGGGTCATGGGTGAGGACGCCGGCCAGGAAGGCGGCCGGGTGGTGGGCCTTGAGCCACGCCGACTGGTAGGTAGGCAGGGCGAACGCCGCAGCATGGGCCTTGCAGAAACCGAACGAGGCGAAACCCTTGAGCAGCTCCCACATCTGATCGACCGTAGGCAGGTCGTAGCCCTGGCTGAGCATTGCCGGGAAGAACCAGACCTGCACCTCTTCCTGGCTGATCGGGTCACCCATCCGGCGGCGCACCTCGTCGGCCTCGGCCAGGCTGCAGCCGGTCACCCGGGAGACGATCCGCAGCACCTGCTCGTGGAAGACCACCACCCCCCAGGTCTCCTCCAGTGCCTCCTGCAGGTCGGGGTGCAGATAGGCCGGAGCTCGCCAGCCCTGCCGCGCCTCGAGGAACGGCCGCACCATGTCGGTCTTGACCGGGCCCGGCCGGAACAGCGAGATGTCGATGATCAGGTCCTCGAACGTCTCCGGGGCGAACTTGCCGATCAGCTCGCGCTGGCCCGGTGACTCGATCTGGAAGCAGCCGAGGGTCCGGGTCGACTGGATGAGGGCGAAGGTAGCCGGGTCGTCGCGCGGGATGGTGTCGATGTCCACCTGCTCGCCGTCGATCCGGTCGATCTCACCGATGGCATGGGCGATCGCCGACTGCATCCGGATGCCCAGGACGTCGAGCTTGAGCAGGCCCAGCTCCTCGACGTCGTCCTTGTCGAACTGGCTCATCGGGAAACCGAGCCAGCTCGCCTCGACCGCTGTCCGGTCGAGCAGGGTCGCGTCGGAGAGCAGGACCCCGCAGGGGTGCAGGGCGATGTGACGGGGCAGCCCATCGAGCCGCTCGGCGATCCGGATCAGCTGGTCGGCCTGCGCGGAGCGCCGGCCCGCGGCCAGCCCGGAGCTGCGCAGCTCAGGCAGATCGAGCAGCGCTGCGGAAAGCTGGCTGGCCCGGATGTGCGGGAAAGCCTTGGCGATGGCGTCGATCTCGTCCGGTGGCAGGCCGAGCGCCGCCCCCACGTCCCGGATCGCGTGCCGCGCACGGTAGGTGTCCATCATCGATACGCAGACGCACCGGTCACCGCCGTAGCGGGTCAGGATGTGCTCGTAGATCTCCATCCGCCGGGCCGACTCGACGTCGATGTCGATGTCCGGCAGTGCCCCGCGCAACGGTGACAGGAAACGCTCCATCACCAGCCCGTACCGCAGTGGGTCGACGTCGGAGATGCCGAGCAGGTAGTTGACGAAGCTGCCGGCTCCTGACCCCCGAGCGGCGCACCGGACCCGGTGTGACTTGATCAGGTCGACCACGTCGGCAACGGTGAGGAAGTAGGAGGGGTAGCCCAGCTTGCCGATGATGCCGAGCTCGACGTCCAGGCGGGCCAGGGCCTGGGAGGTGATCGCCATGCCACGACGCTCGAAGCCCTGGATGCAGCGGTCGTAGAGGATGCGGTCGGCCGCCCCGGGAGCGGTGACATCGATCGGGCTGCCGTTGGTCGCGAAAGACAGCTCGGGGAAGTGCACCGCGCCGATGCCGAGATCGAGCTTGGGGTCCAGAGCGCAGCGGTCGGCGACCTGACGGGTCCGGGAGAGCAGCCGCCGGCCGAGCCGTTCGTCCCCGGCGGCGGTGGCAATCTCGTCAGCGAGGTCGGCCATCTCCTTGCCGGTCTTGAGGTAGCCCTCGGCGTTGACCCGGTCGATGTGCCGCGGATCAAGGACGACCAGCCGGCGGGACGCGTCGAGCACGTCGGCCACCGGGGCGTCGGAGTGGTCGAGATGGCGCACCGCGTTGGTCAGCACCGCCTCGACGCCGTGCTGCTGCGCGAACCCGGCGGTCCGCGCTGCCACGGCCAGCGTGCCGGGACCACGGTGGTGGACAACCTCGATCAGCAGGTTGTCCCGCGGGACCAGCCGGCGCCACCCGTCCAGCAGCTCGGCGGCGAGGTCGAGCCTGCGCGCGGAGAGTGCGCGACCGACCTCGGACTCGGGACCGAGCAGGACGAACAACCGCTCGGCATGCTCGCCGACCAGCGCAGGGGTGCTGACCGGCTTGCCCCGCTCTCCCCGCAGGTGGGTCGCACTGACCAGCCGGCACAGCGAGCCCCAGCCTGCTGTGTCCTGGGCGAGCAAAGTCACCCGGGGATGGCCGGGATCGACGAACGCTCCGCCACGCGCCGGGCTGACCCGCTTACGCCCGGTGCCTCGCTGGGCGGACCCGGTGGGACGACTGGCGGGAAGCCCGTCCGAACCCAGGGTCGGCTCGGTTGCCAGGTCGACGCCGAGCACCGGCCGCACACCTGCCGACATGCAGGCTTTGACGAACTTCACCGCGCCGTAGATGCCGTCGCGGTCGGTGAGAGCCAACGCGTCCATGCCGTGGTCGACCGCCCGTTCGACCAGAGCTGCGGGATGGGCGGTGCCGAACCTCATGGAGTAACCCGAGGCAACGTGCAGATGGACGAAGGGGTCGGACATGACGACGCGGCTCTCCCACCGGACTCAGCTGGAACCGGCGGCGGTCAGGACGGCTTGGTGGGTCAGGCCCAGGGTGGTCTCGACGACCGCGAGGAAGGTCTCAGCGTCCCGGCGCAGGTCATCGGCTTCGCGAGCGGTCACCGCACGGCTCAGCCCAGCCTCAGCAGCGGCGCGTTTGCCTGCCCCTGCGGCAAAGAAGGCCGACCACTCGGCCAACTCGGGGGCGACCTCGGTCAGCAGCGCCCAGGCACTCGCCGGTCGCCGGGCACGACCGGGTCGGGTGCCCGCGGGCCGGGCACGAGCGGCCAGCACGGCAGCGGCGGCCCGCAACGCTGCCAGGTGAGCCGCCGCGTACCGCTCCCCTGGCTGGGTCATCATGTCGGCCTCGAGCAAGCCACGGCGCGACTGGGCCACCAGATCGAGGGCTGCTGGACCGGGTCGCGTGCCGCGGCGACGGGTGAGCTCCACTGCGTGCATGTCCGCCACCTAGTCCAATGCCCGAGCGAGCAGCCAGCTGCCCGCGGCCCAGTCGAAACACAGGTCGAACACCCCGGTGCCGAGGTGCCGGCCGGCCCCCGCCTCCACCCGCCAGAACTCACGCTCACCGTCACCGGCGGTCCCGGCTGAGCCGGAGCTTGTCGCGCGCCACCAGCCGCCCGCTTCGACCCAGTGGGCATAGACGTCGCGCACGAGATAGAGCCGCCCTCGCCAGAGGAACTGGGTCGGCGTGGCATCCCGTCGCTGAACGTCGACGGACTCGGCATAGATACGCACCACGACACTTCCCCTCGGCTCGGCATGGCTGGATGGTGACCTGCTGCCGGGAGAAGACGGCATGGC
This sequence comes from Frankiales bacterium, assembly GCA_033851695.1. Taxonomy (GTDB): domain Bacteria; phylum Actinomycetota; class Actinomycetes; order JAWWOL01; family JAWWOL01; genus JAWWOL01. The sequence continues at coordinate 1,265 of JAWWOL010000356.1, read as the reverse complement.
GGCCGCTGGGCGGGCTCGGCGCTTCCCCACGCCGAACCCGCCCAGCGAAGTCGAGCGGTTCGTACGACACTGGGGGTCGAGTCCAGTGCTGTGCGACGATCGACATCCGCCTCCTGGTGGGCCGCCGCGAGCACCCCACCCGGTGTTGTTCGAACGTCTGTTCGAACAACAACCACAGTAAACCGCGCTTCGGACAGAATCGTCAACGGCGGGTTCCGGGCCCGGTGGATAACGTTGGTCGGGCGATCGGCTACCGTTCAGACATGCGTCGAACGCCTCTCACCCGCGCCCTCGCCGGGCTTGCCGCCGGCGTCTCCCTCGTCACGACGCTGAGCGCGTGCGCGGCGAAGCCGCAAGACTCCAACACCTCGAACGGCATCACGCCAGGGCCGCCGCCGCCCAGCGGCGTCAGCCTGAACTACACGCTCACGCCGCAGCCGACGAAGCCCTGACCGAGACGGGCGCAGCCTGCGCCTTCTGCGCGATCATCCGCGGCGAGGTGCTTGCGGAGATCGTCTACGCCGACGAGCTGTGTCTGGCGTTCCTTGACCACCGCCCGCTCTTCCACGGCCACGTGCTCCTGGTCCCACGCGAGCACGTGATCACCCTTGCCGAACTACCCGCGCCCGCCGTCGGCCCGTACATGATCGTCGCCCAGCAGCTCGAGCGAGCTGTCGAGTCGGCGATGGCCAGCGACGGCAGCCTGGTCCTGGTCAACAACGTGGTCAGCCAGTCCGTGCCACACCTGCACGTGCACGTCATTCCGCGGAAGTTCAAGGACGGGCTGCGGTTCTGGCTCGGACCACGAGTGAAGTACGACGATGAGGTCACCCTCGGTGGGACTGCGCAACGAATCAGGGACGCACTGGCCGCTCAGGGCTGAACGGGTGAAGCCTGTGGACAGCCAGGAGACTGATTGCCTGAGAATCGTCTAAGATGCCGCCCATGCGTATCACCTCGCGCGGCTTCGCGGCCGTGACGGTGGGCCTGGTGAGCGCTGTTGTGCTGGCCGGATGCAGCAGCAACAGCACGAAGCCCACAGTCCTGCCGTCGCTGCAGACGACCAGCACCGCCCCCACCAGTGCGGCGGCAACGACGACCGCCACCATTTCCACCGCACCGCCGACGACTGCCCGGGTCTCGGCATCGCCGACCACCAGCGTGCCCAAACCAACCGCGCCGGGGAAGGACGCTGCACTCACAACCGCTGCAGTAAACTTCGTACGGTCCTATTATGAGACGGCCGCCGACGCCCTGCATGATCG
>JAWWOL010000335.1:0-14211 GCA_033851695.1 Frankiales bacterium | reverse complement strand
GGGCGGTCGTGGTGCTGCGCTACTACTCCGACCTGTCCGAGAGCTCGATCGCGGACGCCCTCGGCTGCAGCGTGGGAACGGTGAAGAGCAACGGCCACCGGGCGACCCAGCGGCTGCGCGAGCTGCTCGGCGCCGGTCGCGCGGCCGGGCGGGTCGTCCTGCCGGACGAACGGCGCCAGGTCGCGACGTGATCGGACCCGAGGACGAGCTGGGGGTGATGCTGCACGTCTCGGTGTCCGACGTGCAGCCACAGATCGACCACGCCTCACGGGCCCTCGCCGCGAGACACCGCCATGTGATCACCTGGACGTCGGCGACGGCCGGGTTCGTGGTCGGGGTCCTCGTCGTGACCTTCGTGGCGATCAGCGCACGGGGGGGCCGGCAGACGCCGGCCCAGGTGCTGGCGGGGCAGCGCTGGCAGCACGCAGTGCACCTCGACGCCAACCGGCTGCTGATCGAGCCGCCCGCGGACGGCGACCACGTCAGCCTGACCCGGGACGAGACGATCGCCCTGCTGCAGAGCAGTGAGAGCGGGTCGGTGCTGTCGGTCGTGGCCGCGCGCTGGGGCAGGGTCAGCATCAGGGACGCCCGCGGGTTGCCGATCGCCGGCTTCGACCGCACGCCTGCCTGGGCCGTCGTGTTCCGCGTACGGGACGACGCGACAACCTGCCCGACCACGTCCGCCCCACCCGACACGCAGGCCGATCCCGGTGACTACACCGGCGTCCAGGTGTTCGTGGTCTCGGGGTCCGACACGCGCCTGCTCTACAGCCAGACCGGCTCGTGGTCCTGCGGGCTGCCGGCTCAACCGGTCGCCCAGCTGCCCGAAGACCCCAGCTAGATGCCCGCGCACCCCTCGCGCCGCACCGCGCGGGCGGCGGTCGCCCTCGCGGTGGCGGCGACCCTGGCTGCCTGCTCCTCCGGTCGGGTCAGCGGCTCCGGGCCGGCCCAGCATGCTGTCGGCGGCAACCAGACGATCCACCTGGTCTACCTGCAGAAGCAGGGCGACCAGCAGTACTTCGTCGACGAGGCCGCAGGGGCCAGGGCCGAGGCGGCCAAGCTCGGCAACGTCGACGTGACCGTCGTCAACCTCGGCAGCGACGCGAACAAGGCGATCAGCGAGCTGGACACCGCCGTCGCGCAGAAGGTCGACGGCATCGCGATCGTCGTGCCGGACCAGCAGATCGGTCCCGCGGTGATCGACAAGGCCAGGGCGGCGGGGATCCCGCTCATCGCCTCCGACGACGAGATCAAGGACGAGTCCGGTCAGCCGGCGCCGTTCGTCGGCTTCGACGGCACCCTGATGGGACAGAAGGTCGGCGAGGAGGCGGGTCGTCGCTACACCGCGGCCGGCTGGACCCCGCAGAACACCCGGATCATCGCCGCCTGGAAGCAGGACCTGAGCGTCTGCACCGACCGGGTCGACGGGGCCAAGCAGGCCTTCACCGCTGCCACCGGCCAGAACATCCAGACGGTCGAGATCGGCACCGACAACACCCCGACCGACGCCGAGGACAAGGCAGGCGCAGCGCTGACCGCCAACCCTGGGGTGCGGCACTGGGTGGTCTGGGGCTGCAACGACGAGAACGAGACCGGCGTGGTGACCGCGCTGCAGAACGACGGGGTGCCGGCAACCTCCATCATCGGGGTGGGCATCGGGGCCTACCTGGACTGCAAGGACTGGAAGGCCGGCCAGGTCACCGGCAACAAGGCCGCGCTCTACATCAACGGCAACGACGTCGGGGCGAGCGCGATCGACTCGCTCGTCGCCACCATCCGGCAGGGGGTGCCGCTGCCGCCCAAGACGATCGCCCGGTCCACCATCGTGGACGCCACCACCTGGCGGGCGACAGGGGTGGCCTGCACATGACCGGCCCGGCGGTGACCGTACGGCTCGAGGGCGTGGCCAAGGCGTTCGGTCCGGTCGCGGCGCTGGAGGGGGTCACCCTCGACCTCCGGGCCGGCGAGGTTCTCGCGCTGGTGGGCGAGAACGGCGCCGGCAAGTCGACGCTGCTCCAGCTGCTCAGCGGTGACCACCGGCCCGACTCGGGACGGCTGCTGGTGGACGGGGTGCCGGTCGACTTCCGCAGCCCGGCCGACGCCCGCCGGGCCGGGGTCCGGGTGATCTCGCAGGAGCCCGAGATCATCCCGCACGTCAGCGTCGCCGAGAACGTCTGTGTCGGGGCGATGCCGCTGCGGGGCCCGTTCGTCGACCGACGTCGGTTGCTCGCCGACGTCGAGGCCGCGATCGCCCGGCTCGGCTTCACCGGCATCATCGAGGCCGGCACCCCGGGACGGCTGCTCTCGCCGCCGCAGCGCGCGCTCGTCGAGATCATGCGCGCGTTCACCGGCACCGTACGGATGGTCGCCTTCGACGAGCCGACGTCGTCCCTGTCCGCCCGCGAGGTGACGGCGCTGTTCGCGCTGATCGCCCGGCTCCGCGCCGACGGCGTCGCGGTCGTCTACGTCTCGCACCGGATGCCGGAGATCTTCGAGGTCGCCGACCGGGTCGCCGTGCTCCGGGACGGCGTGCTGGTCGGCGTACGGGACCTGCGCAGCACCTCCGAGGCCGAGATCGTCCAGATGATGGTCGGCCGCGACCTGTCGTCGATGTTCGAGCGCTCGTCGCGGCGCGCGGCCGAGGTGGTGCTGCGGCTGCGAGGGGTCTCGAGCGCTGACGTGGCGGCCGTCGACCTGGACGTGCATGCCGGCGAGGTCGTCGTCCTCGCGGGGCTGGTCGGCGCCGGCCGTACGGCGCTGGCACGGGCGATCGTGGGTGACCTGCCGATCCGCTCGGGCACGGTGTCCGTGCGCGGCCGGGAGGTGCGGCTGCGCAGCCCGGTCGACGGGCTGCGCGCCGGCATCGCGCTCGCGCCGGAGGAGCGGAAGGCCGACGCCTTGTTGCTGCGCCGGTCCGTGCGGGACAACGTCTCGCTCGCCGTCCTCGGCCAACTGCAGCGGATGCGGTTCATGCGGGCGCGCGCGGAGCAGCTCCTGGTCAGCCGCTACGTGCGGCAGCTCAACGTTCGAACGCCGTCGACGGACACGGAGGTCCGCAAGCTCTCGGGCGGCAACCAGCAGAAGCTGGTCCTCGCCCGCTGGCTGGCCCGGCAGCCGGCCGTGCTGATCCTCGACGAGCCGACCCGGGGGGTCGACGTCAGCGCCAAGTCCGAGATCTACGCGATCATCGACACGCTCGCGGCGCAGGGTGTCGCGATCCTGGTCATCTCCTCCGAGCTGCCCGAGGTGCTGGGACTCGCCGACCGGGTGGTGGTGATGCGCACCGGCCGGGTGGTCGGCGAGCTGTCCCGTGCAGAGGCCACGGAGGCCTCCGTCCTCGCCCTGGCCATGCCCGGCGACGTCCGGAGCCCGCTGTGACGGCCGAGCCGGACGTCACCGGACGCCGCCCGGTCACCGGGCGGGAGCCGCCGGCTGGGGGGCCGATGCCTTGGCGCCGGGCCCTCGACCGGGTCGGCGTCCAGAACGTCAGCCTGCTGATCGCACTGGTCGTGCTCTCGGCCGCGATCGGCTCGCGCAACCCCGACTTCTTCCGGGTCGCCAACCTGCGCGGCATCGGCACCGCGGTGGTCATCTCGGGGATCCTGGCGGTGGCCCAGACGGTCGTGATCATCCTGGGCGCGCTCGACATCTCCGTCGGGTCGGTCGCGGGCCTGGCGTCGGTGACGTCGGCGATGGTGTTCGCCTCCAGCCACAGCGCGGCATGGGGCATCACGGTGGCGCTCGGGGTCGGCCTGCTCACCGGCCTGGTCAACGGGCTGGTCATCGTCTTCGGCCGGGTCAACCCGGTCATCGCGACCCTCGCCACGCTGGCCGCGTACAAGGGTGTCGCCCAGCTGATCTCCAACGGACGGGCCCAGGGGTTCACCAACGCCGACTCGGTCTTCATCTTCCTGGCCAGGGGCAGTATCGCCGGTGTCGCGACGCTGATCTGGGTCTTCGCGGCGCTCGCGTTGCTGGTCCACGTGATGCTGCGGTTCACCGATGTCGGGCGCAAGCTCTACGCGATCGGCGGGAACGAGACGGCCGCCCGGCTGGCCGGCGTCAACCTCAACAAGTACATCCTCGGGGTGTACGCGCTGACCGGGGTCTTCGCCGCGGTGGCCGGCATCCTGATCACCGCAAGAACCGGGTCGGGTCAGCCGGTCTCCGGCAGCGAAGGTCTCGAGCTCGAGTCCATCACCGCGGCGGTGCTCGGCGGCTGCGCGCTGCGCGGCGGCAAGGGCACGGTGGCCGGTACGGTGCTCGCGGTGCTGCTGCTCGGGGTCCTGACGAACGGGATGACCCTGCTCGACGTCAACCCGTTCTGGCAGAACGTCGCCAAGGGATCCTTGCTCGTGGTCGCGGTCGTCATCCAGCAGCTGCGCAGCGGCGAGCGGCGCATCGGGATCCCGAGCTGAGGAGGCGAGGAATGGATCGGCGGACGTTCCTGCGGGCCTCCGCGCTGGTCGCCGGCGGTGCCGCTGCCGGCGGGGTCGCGGTGGGCGCCCTCCACCGCGGGTCCGGCGGCTCGAGCGACGTCGTCCTCGGCCGTGACCGGTCGGCGCTGACGGGCACCGGGCTGGACACGCCGCGGGTGTTCTCGCGCGTCCAGACCGGCGACCTCTCGATCGCCCTGACGCTCGACGACGGTCCTGCGGCCAGCACGGCCGCTGTCCTGGCCCTGCTCAAGCAGCGCGGTGTCACCGCGACGTTCGACGTGGTCGGCAACCGGGTCCAACCGCACACCGAGCTGCTCCGGCAGATGCTGGCCGACGGCCACGAGATCGGCAACCACACCTGGTCGCACCGCGTGCTCGCCGGGCTGTCGAGCGCCGAGATCGATCCCGAGCTGCGCAAGACCGACGAGCTGATCCGGGCCATCACCGGCAACCGGCCGCGCTACGTGCGGCCGCCGGGTGGCGAGGTGACGCCGGAGCTGCTGACTGCGGTCTCGGGCTTCGGCTACGACGTCGTCCTGTGGTCCGTGCAGCTGCACTCGCCTGCCGACGCGGCGACCGACGCGCCGGCGCCCACGGTCGACCCGGTCCAGTACGTCCTCGACAACCTCCAGCCGGGCTCGATCGTCCTTGCCCACGACCTGGGAGCGCTGTCGGGGACGGCGCCGGCCGACGCCCTGCCGCGCCTGATCGACGGTGCCAGGGCCAAGGGCTACCGGTTCCTGACCATCTCCGCGCTGGTCGCCGCCGGGACGCCGATGCAGGGTGACGCGGTCTAGGCGGCGAGCCGTTCGCCGGCAGGTAGCACCTCGGCGAGACAGGAGGTCCCCGCCGGCGTCCGGGGCCCCCGGGCACGTCCCTAGGCCCGGGTCCACCGGTAGCAACGCGTCTCGTACGGCAGCACCAGGTCGTCGCGACCCCGGGTGTCGGGATGGTCGTCGAGGACGGCGGTGACCTCGGCCAGCAGGGTGGCCCTCGCCGGCGGCTCGAGCACGGCGACGGAGCTGCGCGAGCCGACCAGGCGCAGGATGGCTGCACGGCTGAGGGTCTGCTCGTGCCGGAAGACCTGCTCCTGCACCGGTCCGAACGGTGCGCGGGCGGTCACCTCACGTTGCCAGCCGTCGCGGAGGAGGCTCATGCCGGTGCCGCCGTCCCGGTTGAGCGGCTGCCACACCGCCCGCACCCACTCGACCGACTCGTCCCGCTCGTTCCAGACCAGGGCGAGCCGGCCACCCGGGCGCAGCAACCGCGCGCACTCGAGCGGCGCCACTGCCTCGTCGACCCAGTGCCAGGCCTGGGCGACCGTGATCACGTCGAAGGAGGCGTCGGGCAAGGGCAGGCTCTCGGCAGCACCGACGACGGTGACGACGCCGGGCAGCCGCCGATGGAGCTGTTCGAGCATCCCCGTCGAAGGGTCCGCAGCGGTGACCCGGTGCCCGGCGGCCACCAGCAGCTGGGTGAGCTTGCCGGTGCCGGCGCCGAGGTCGAGCACGTCCCGCGGCGGCTCACCGGCCAGCCAGGCGACCGCCTCGGCCGGGTAGGACGGCCGGGCCGCGTCGTAGTCAGCGGCGACCCCGCCGAACGAGCCTGCGTGCCGCGCCTTCCACTGTTCCTCCATGCCCCGACCGTACCGAAGCCGTCCCGTCTGCTAGGACTGTCTGGTGACCACCCTCATCATCGTCATCGCGATCGTCGCCGTGCTGGTCGTCGCCGGGGGAGCGACCTACGCGATTCGGGCGCCCCGCCGGCTGCGGCTGCCCCGTCCGACCACCTCCGTCTCCGCGCCCTACGACGACGCACCGTCCTCGGCGGTGACCGTCCTCGAGCGGCCGCGGGTCGAGGAGGTCGAGGCCCCGGAACCCGGCCTGCAGCTGCTGGAGGTGCCCGAGCCGACCGCGGGGCGGATGGTGCGGCTGCGGGCCAGGCTTGCCCGGTCGCAGGGCACGCTCGGCCGCGGCCTGCTCGGCCTGCTCTCCCGCGACACCCTCGACGAGGACGCCTGGGAGCAGATCGAGGACCTGCTGATCACCGCCGACATCGGGGTCGGGGCCAGCCAGGAGATCGTGGCCAGCCTCCGGACCAAGGTCCGCGTCGCCGGGACCCGGACGCCGGCCGAGGTGCGGGCGATGCTGCGCGACGAGCTGGTCGCCGCGATCGGCACCGGCATGGACCGGACGATGCACACCGCGCCCGACGAGGCCGGTCCCGCGGTGGTGCTCGTCGTCGGGGTCAACGGCACCGGCAAGACCACCACCTGCGGCAAGCTCGCCCGGGTGCTCGTGGCCGACGGCCGTACGGTGCTGCTGGGTGCTGCCGACACCTTCCGGGCGGCCGCCGCCGACCAGCTGGCGACGTGGGGCGAGCGGGTGGGCGCGCTGACCGTCCGCGGGCCAGAGGGCGGTGACCCGGCGTCGGTCGCGTTCGACGCGGTGCGCGTGGGCAAGGAGAACGGCGTTGACACGGTCCTGATCGACACCGCCGGGCGGCTGCACACGAAGTCCGGGCTGATGGACGAGCTCGGCAAGGTCAAGCGGGTGATCGAGAAGCACGGGCTGGTCGACGAGGTGCTGCTGGTCCTCGACGCCACGACCGGGCAGAACGGCATGGTCCAGGCGCGGGTCTTCACCGAGGTGGTCGAGGTCACCGGCATCGTGCTGACCAAGCTCGACGGTACGGCCAAGGGCGGCATCGTGGTCGCCGTTCAGCGGGAGCTGGGCGTCCCGGTCAAGCTGATCGGCCTGGGCGAGGGACCGGACGATCTCGCGCCGTTCGACCCGGAGCAGTTCGTGGACGCGCTGCTCGGGTCGTAGGCCGGTCGGCTTTAGCGTCGCTTTGCTCTTGTCCGTTGATTTCACACTTCGGAAACATCAGTGACGTCACGGAGAAACGCGGTTCTTCGATCCTCGTCACGAGGCAGCGGACAACGAGGTCATGTCGCCGTTCTGACGGCCCTTGTGACAGGAGTGAGATGCCACCGATCAAGCTTGATTCTGGCAACACCGCGTGGATGATCGCCGCCACCGCGCTGGTGCTACTCATGACCCCCGGCCTCGCCTTTTTCTACGGCGGCATGGTCCGGGGCAAGAACGTGCTCGCGATGCTCATGCAGAACTTCATCTGTATGGCCATCGTCAGCGTGCTGTGGGTGTTGTTCGCGTTCAGCCTCGCCTTCGGGCACGACGTCGGCGGGCACGGCATCATCGGCGACATCACGGACTTCTGGGGGATGAAGGGCGGTACGACCTCACTCTGGGTCGGCGGTGTCCCGACCACGGTGATCGCCTCCTTCCAGCTGACCTTCGCCATCATCACCCCGGCGCTGATCACCGGCGCGATCGCCGACCGGATGAAGTTCGGCTCGTTCTGCGTGTTCGTCGCGTTGTGGGTCGTCCTGATCTACTCCGTCGTGGCCCACTGGGTCTGGGGCGGTGGCTGGATCGGCGCCAAGCTGCACGCGATCGACTTCGCCGGTGGCACGGTGGTCCACATCAACGCCGGCATCGCCGGACTGGCCCTCACCTGCCTGATGGGCAAGCGGGTCGGCTGGCCCAAGGAGCAGATGAAGCCGCACAACGTGCCGTTCGTCCTGCTCGGCGCCGGCCTGCTGTGGTTCGGCTGGATCGGCTTCAACGCCGGTTCGGAGCTGGCCGCTGACACGGTCGCCGGCTACGCGATGCTCAACTCGATCGTCGCCACCGCCGCCGCCATGATCGGCTGGCTGGTGGTCGAGAAGGTCCGGGACGGTCACGCCACGACGTTGGGTGCCGCCTCGGGCCTGGTGGCCGGCCTGGTCGCCATCACCCCGGCCTGCGGCTTCGTCAACGGCATCGGCGCCATCGTCCTGGGTCTCGTCGCCGGTGCGATCTGCGCCAGCTGTGTCGGCATCAAGTTCAAGTTCGGCTTCGACGACTCGCTCGACGTCGTCGCGGTCCACCTCGTCGGCGGCATCGTCGGCGCGCTCTCGCTCGGCTTCCTGGCCACCCACACCGTCAACCCGGCCGTGATCACCAAGGGTGGCGCGATGGACGGCATCTTCTACGGCGGTGGCGCCGAGCAGCTCGGCCGTCAGGCCGTGGCGGTTCTCGCCACGCTGGCCTACAGCGGCATCGGCACTCTGATCATCGGCTACCTGATCAAGATCACGATGGGCCTGCGGGTGACCGAGGCGCAGGAGATCGAGGGTCTCGACACGGCTCTGCACGCGGAGACCGCGTACGAGATGGGCGCCGGCCTCGCCGGTTCGCTCCGCAGCACCGGTGCAGGCGTAGGAACCCAGCGGATGGTGGAGGCAGACGTATGAGGCTCGTCACGGCAGTCATCAAGCCCTTCCGTCTCGATGAGGTGAAGTCGGCGCTGGAGGCCTTCGGGGTCCACGGCATGACCGTCAGCGAGGTCAGCGGCTTCGGCCGGCAGCGTGGTCACACCGAGGTCTACCGCGGTGCTGAGTACGTCGTGGACTTCGTGCCCAAGCTCCGCGTCGAGGTCCTGGTCGAGGACGCGGACGCCGCCGACGTGGTGGACGTCCTCGTCAAGTCGGCGCAGACCGGCAAGATCGGCGACGGCAAGGTGTGGACCACCCCCGTCGACGACGTCGTACGGGTCCGCACCGGGGAGCGCGGCGCGGACGCGCTGTAGCACCGTGAGCTGATCGCAGCGGCCGGTCCGGCAGCCACCCTGGTGGCCGCCGGACCGGCCGTTCACGTTGCGGAAACATTGCTGTCGCACCCCGGAAACACCGGATCGGCATGCTCCGACCTGCTCCGGCCCCCACCAGGTGCCGGCTCGGGACGGGAATGCCAGTGCTGCAGCACATCGACGCCGGTGACACCGCCTGGGTGCTGATCTGCACCGCCCTGGTGCTGTTCATGACGCCTGGCCTCGCCCTGTTCTACGGCGGCATGGTGCGCAGCAAGAACGTCCTCAACATCCTCATGCAGAACGTCATCTGCATCGCTGTCGTCAGCGTCACGTGGGCCCTGGTCGGCTACTCGCTCGCGTTCGGTCCGGACCACCTCGGCGGCCTGCTGGGCAACCTGCGCCTCGCCGGTCTGGCCCACGGCAGCGAGCCGGTGGCGGGGCTGCACCTGAGCATCCCGCCGCTGGCCTTCGCCGCGTTCCAGATGATGTTCGCGGTGATCACCACGGCGTTGATCTCCGGCGCGACGGCCGACCGGCTCAAGTTCGGCTCGTTCGTGGTCTTCGCGACGGCCTGGTCGGTGGTCGTCTACGCGCCTGTCGCGCACTGGGTCTTCGCCCCGTCCGGCTGGCTGGCCCAGCTTGGCGTCCTGGACTTCGCCGGCGGCAACGTGGTTGAGATCAACTGCGGCGCAGCAGGTCTGGCTCTCGCCGTCGTCGCCGGCAGGCGCCGCGGCTGGCCCCGCGAGGCGATGCACCCGCACAACCTGCCGCTGACCATGGTCGGCGCGGGCATCCTGTGGTTCGGCTGGTTCGGCTTCAATGCCGGGTCGGCGCTGGCAGCCGACGGCCTCGCCGTACAGGCGTTGGTCAGCACCCACCTGGCCGGGTGCGGTGGCCTGCTCGCCTGGGTGGCCTTCGAGAAGTGGCGGACCGGGTCGGCGACGTCGCTCGGCGCCGCGTCCGGAGCCGTGTCAGGTCTGGTCGCCGTGACACCGGCCGCCGGGTTCGTGTCGCCCCTGTCCGGGCTGCTGATCGGCGTGCTCGCCGGGACCGCCTGCGTCTGCGCCGTCCAGCTGAAGTACCGCTTCGGCTTCGATGACTCCCTGGACGTGGTCGGCGTGCACTTCATCGGCGGTGTCGTCGGGACCCTGCTGGTCGGTGTCCTCGCCAGCGCGGCCGTCAACGGCGCTGTGCACCACCAGGGACTGCTGTACGGGGGCGGGGTGTGGCTGCTCGGCCGGCAGGCGCTGGCCGTCGTCGTAACCGCGGTGTTTTCGTTCGGGGCGTCGTGGGTGCTGGCGCACGCCGTCCGTGCGGTGATGGGTCTGCGGGTCAGCGAGGAGGACGAGCACCTCGGTCTGGACGCCGCGATCCACGCCGAGTCCGCCTATGACTTGGGAAGTGTCCGCGGGACGGGCATGATCCGGGCATGAGGATCGTGACCGCAGTGATCAAGCCGTTCAAGCTCGACGACGTCAAGACAGCCCTGGAGGCTGTCGGCGTTGCGGGGCTGACCGTGTCCGAGGCCAGCGGCTACGGCCGCCAGCGCGGCCACACCGAGATCTACCGCGGCGCGGAGTACGTCGTGGACTTCGTGCCGAAGGTCCGGCTCGAGGTGGTCTGCGACGACGAGGACGCAGCGGCCGTGGTGACAGCGATCACCGAGGCCGCCCGCACCGGGAAGATCGGCGACGGTAAGGTCTGGACCACCGAGGTCGAGGACCTCGTCCGCATCCGTACGGGAGAGAGGGGCTCCGACGCCGTCTGACCTGCGTCGAGCCCGCGCCGAGCTGCTCGCACGTCACGACATCCGTGGCGCAGCGCTGCGTTCCCAGCTCACCGTGCTCACCGACGAGTGGCTGGACGCCCTGCTGGGCGACCAGCCCGACGTGGCGCTGGTCTGCGTCGGGGCCTACGGACGGCGCGAGCCCGCGGCCGGCAGCGACCTCGACCTCGTGCTGCTGCACCGCGGTCGCAAGGACATCAAGGCCCTCGCCGAACGGCTCTGGTACCCGATCTGGGACACCGGCATCGGCCTGGACCACTCGGTCCGTACGGTGCCGGAGGCTCTCGAGGTCGCCGACGGCAACCTGTCCGCGGCGTCCGGGCTGCTCGAGCTGAGGCACGTGGCCGGCGACTCGGTGCTCTGCGCCGAGCTGAGCGACCGCGCCCACCAGCGCTGGCGGGCTGCCGCGCGGCGCCGGCTGCCCGAGCTGGCCGAGGTGGTCAAGGAGCGGGCCGGGCGGTTCGGCGAGATCGCGTTCCTGCTCGAGCCCGACCTCAAGGAGGGCCGCGGCGGGCTGCGCGACGTCCAGGCGATGCGGGCCTGCGCCGCGAGCTGGGCGGTCGACGCACCGGGCAGCGAGGTGCTCGACGCGTACGCGGTGCTCCTCGACGTTCGCGGTGAGCTGCACCGGCTCGCCCGCAAACCCACCGACCGCCTCATGATGCAGGAGCAGGACGCTGTCGCCGAGGCGCTCGGCTTCGCCGACCCGGATGCCTTGCTGCGCAAGGTTTCTGCTGCTGCACGGACCATCGCCTTTGCCTCCGACGACAACTGGCGCAGGGTCGGCCGCTGGCTCGGTGCCAGCACCCGTCGGCTCGGCTTCCGGGGCAGGCCGGCGCCGTGGCGCCCGTTGGCGGCCGGTGTCGTCGAGCAGGACGGGGAGGTCGGTCTGTCCCGCGAGGCCGAGCCGGCCACGGACGCCGTGCTGCCGCTGCGGGCGGCTGCCGCTGCCGCGCAGGCCGGGCTGCTGCTGTCCGCCCACGCGCTCGCCCGGCTGGCTGCTGCGCCGGCGAGACTGCCCGAGCCGTGGCCGGACGAGGCCCGGGACGCCCTCGTGGCGCTGCTCGGTGCCGGCCCGGCGGCCGTCGGGGTGATCGAGTCACTCGACCAGGCGCGGCTGATGGAGCGGTGGTTCCCCGAGTGGACCGCTGTCCGGTCCAAGCCGCAGCACAACCCGGTCCACCGGTTCACCGTCGACCGGCACCTGGTCGAGGCTGCGGTCGAGGCCTCGGCCTTCGCCCGCAGGGTGAGCCGGCCCGACCTGCTGCTGCTCGGCGCCTTGCTGCACGACATCGGCAAGGGGGTGCCGGGCGACCACACCGAGACCGGCCTGGTCCTGCTGGCAGTCATCGCGCCGCGGCTCGGCCTGGTGCCGGCGGACGTCGAGACCCTGATGGCCCTGCTGCGTCACCACCTGCTGCTGCCCACAGCCGCCACCCGGCGCGACCTCGACGACCCCGCGACCGTACGCGCTGTGGCCGAGGCGGTCGGCGACCGCGAGACGTTGCACCTGCTGGCGGCGCTGACGGAGGCCGACGCGCGGGCCACCGGTCCCGCCGCCTGGGGCGACTGGAAGGCCGCGCTGGTCGAGGATCTCGTCGCCCGTACCGCCGCGGTGCTGGGCGGTGCGCCCCTACCCAGCGCCGCGCCGTTGACCGCCGAGCAGCAGTCGCTGGCCACCGGAGAGCTGCCCGCGGTGGCGGTCCTGCCGCTGAAGCGCCTCGGCGCCTACGAGATCACCGTTGCTGCCGCCGACCAGCCCGGCGTACTGGCACGGTGCGCCGGAGTCCTTGCCCTGCACCGTCTCGACGTCCGCGGCGCGAACGTGACGGCGGTCGAACGCATCGCGGTCTCGGTGTTCACGGTCACCCCGCGGTTCGGCGAGCCGCCGGAGTGGGAGGCCCTACGGTCCGACGTCCGGCGCAGCCTGCTCAATGGACTGCCGCTGGGGGAGCGGCTCTCCCAGCGCGACCAGGCCTACGTCAAGGGTTCGGTCCCGGCGCCGGAGGTGAGTTTCGCCGACGACGCCTCCGACACCGCGACGGTGCTCGAGGTCAGGGCCCACGACCGGCCCGGCCTGCTCTACCGGATCGCCCAGGCCATCGCCGACTGTGGCCTGGACGTCCGCACCGCCCGCGTCGGCACCCTGGGTGCCGAAGCCGTCGACGCGTTCTACCTCCTGAGCGCCGACGGGCAGCGGGTCCAGGACGAGGCGGAGCGGGCCTCCGTACGGCAGGCCGTCCTCGACGCCATCGGCTGAACCTGCGGCTAGGCTGACCTGAGCACCTGCCCCCATCCGTCTCGCCCGACCCAGGACTGGCTGCCCTCGTGTTCGACACCCTCTCCGACCGCCTCGACAAGGTCTTCAAGAGCCTGCGGGGCAAGGGCCGGCTCTCCGAGGCCGACATCGACGCCACGACGCGCGAGATCCGCATCGCGCTGCTCGAGGCCGACGTGGCTCTGCCGGTCGTCCGCACCTTCGTGGCCGCGATCAAGACCCGTGCCCTCGGTGCCGAGGTGTCGCAGGCGCTCAACCCGGCACAGCAGATCATCAAGATCGTCAACGAAGAGCTGATCGCGATCCTCGGCGGTGACACCCGGCTGATCCGGTTCGCCAAGCAGCCGCCGACCGTGATCATGCTCGCCGGTCTGCAGGGTGCGGGCAAGACCACCCTCGCCGGCAAGCTGGCGATGTGGCTCAAGGCCAACAACCACGCACCGCTGCTGGTCGCCTCTGACCTCCAGCGGCCCAATGCCGTACAGCAGCTGCAGGTCGTCGGGGGGCAGGCCGGCGTCGACGTGTTCGCGCCCGAGCCCGGCAGTGGGGTCGGTGACCCGGTCGACGTGGCCCGCAAGGGCATCGAGCACGCCACGCGGTGGGGCCACGACGTGGTCATCGTCGACACGGCCGGCCGCCTCGGGATCGACGCTGCGATGATGGCCCAGGCGGTCGACATCCGGGACGCGGTCGACCCCGACGAGATCCTGTTCGTGCTCGACGCCATGGTCGGCCAGGATGCGGTGAATACCGCCCAGGCGTTCGCGGACGGCGTCGGCTTCACCGGCGTGGTGCTGACCAAGCTCGACGGCGACGCCCGCGGCGGTGCAGCGCTGTCGGTGCGGTACGTCACCGGCAAGCCGATCATGTTCGCGTCCACCGGCGAGAAGCTGGCCGACTTCGACACGTTCCACCCGGACCGGATGGCCTCGCGCATCCTCGGCATGGGCGACATGCTGACCTTGATCGAGCAGGCCGAGCAGCATTTCGAGGCCGACCAGGCCGAGGAGATGGCGGCCAAGCTGGCCGGCAACGACTTCACCCTGGACGAC
>JAWWOL010000320.1:0-2654 GCA_033851695.1 Frankiales bacterium | reverse complement strand
CCGAGCGGACGACGGGATTCGAACCCGCGACCCTCACCTTGGCAAGGTGATGCTCTACCAGCTGAGCCACGTCCGCAAAGAGTGCCCGGCGACCACGAGATGCCGTCGAGCGAGTCCCGACTGTACCCGACCGCTGTCGAAAACCTCAAACGGGAACGGCATTTCGAGATGGACCTGGGAGCATTGCCCGGTGAGCCTCGACGAGCGGACACCGCCGCGTGCGCCGGACCCGCGTCGCCCCACCCCGACGGTACGCCGTGCGCGGGTGGCGGCGGCGACCATCGTCGCGGTCGACCCCACCCTGGACCCCGACCGGCGGACCGGACGGTTGGCCGCCCTATGCCGGCTCGAGCCCACTGCGGGCCTCGTGGTGCGGGACGACGCGCCGGCCCGTACGTGATCGCACCGCCGGACGACCTGCTGGTCATGGGCGGGCGGCTGGCGCACGCGGTCGTGGACGTGACCTCCGACCCGGCGGCGCTGGACGGCACCGGCTTCTGGGCGGTGCTCGCGACGTTCGAGGGCGAGATCACCTGCGCCCGGTTCGCCGAGGTGGTCACGGCGCCGGCGTGGGGCGAGCTGGCACGGGCGCCCTGGGTCGGGCCGGATCCGCGGGACTGGGTCAGCAGCATGGACGAGACCGCCTACGTGGCGGGGGTCGAGACGATCCGCCGCCGGATCGCCGCCGGCGACGTCTACCAGGCCAACCTGTGCCGGGTGATGTCGGCGCCGCTGGCCGACGACCACGACATTGCCGCACTGGCAGGCATTCTCGCCGCCGGCAACCCCGCCCCGTACTCCGGTGTCCTGCGCCTGCCGGGCATCGAGGTGGCGACGGCCAGCCCGGAGACCTTTCTCCGGCGGCGCGGCGACCGCGTCGAGAGCCGGCCGATCAAGGGCACCGGCAAGACCGTTGCCGACCTCACGGACAAGGACCGCGCCGAGAACGTGATGATCGTCGACCTGGTCCGCAACGATGTGTCCAGGGCGACCGACCCCGGCACCGTACGGGTGCCGGAGCTCTGCGTCGTCGAGGAGCACCCCGGCCTGGTGCACCTGGTGTCCACCGTCGAGGGCCGGCTCTCCGAGGGCGTCGGGTGGGCGGACCTGCTTGCCGTGACCCTGCCGGCCGGCTCGATCAGCGGGGCACCCAAGTCGACGGCGCTGGAGATCATCGCCGAGCTGGAGCCGGTGCCGCGCGGGCCGTACTGCGGGGCGATCGGCTGGGTCGATGCCGATCGCCGCGAGGGCGACCTGGCCGTCGGCATCCGGACCTTCTGGGCGCAGGAGGGCGAGCTGCGGTTCGGTACCGGCGCCGGCATCACCTGGCGCTCCGACCCGCAGCGTGAGTGGGCCGAGACACAGCTGAAGGCTGAACGGCTGGTCGGTCTCGCGTCGGTAAAGTCTGGCCGATGAAGGTCTGGTTGGACGGACGGCTGCTCGAAGCCAAGCACGCGTCGGTCTCGGTCGCCGACCACGGGCTCACCGTGGGCGACGGCGTGTTCGAGACGATGGCCGTACGGGACGGCGTGCCCTTCGCCCTCACCCGGCACCTCGAGCGGCTGGCCCGCTCTGCCGACCTGCTCGGCCTGGCGCCGCCGCCGGCCGACGAGCTGCGGCTCGCGGTCGCCGAGCTGCTGGCCGCTGAGGGCGGGGGACTGGCCGGTGGCCCGGCCCGGCTGCGGATCACGATCACCGGTGGCGCGGGTCCGTTCGGATCCGAGCGCGGGGACGCGCCGGCGACCGTCCTCGTGACCGTCTCGGCCGGCACGCCGTGGCCGGCGACGGCGGACGTCGTCGTGGTGCCCTGGACCCGCAACGAGAACGCACCGACGACCGGCGCGAAGACCACCTCGTACGCGGACAACGTCGTGGCGCTTGCCGAGGCGCACCGTCGCGGTGGCTCGGAGGCGATCTTCGGCAACACCGTCGGGCAGCTCTGCGAGGGCACCGGGAGCAACGTCTTCGTGGGCATCGGCGGCCGGCTCTACACCCCGCCGCTGTCCTCCGGCTGCCTCGCCGGGATCACCCGTGAGCTGCTGCTGGAGTGGACGGACGCGGAGGAGGAGACGTTGTCGCTGGCCGCCCTGGCCGAGGCCGACGAGGCGTTCCTGGCCTCGTCGACCCGGGACGTGCAGCCGATCCGGACCGTCGACGGCAACCCGCTGCCAGTCGCGCCGGGCCCGCTGACCAAGGCCGCCGCCGAGGCCTTCGCCGCGTTGTCAGCCGAGCGCCTCGACCCCTGAGGCGAGCTGCTCGTCGTCCGGCTCGGTCAGCCATGCCGCGGGGACGGTCACGGCGACTCGGGCCGCCTCGCGGTCATCGACGGCGACCGGCACGCGGCCGACCAGCCCACCCAGGCCGTACTCCGGGTCGCGCGAGTCGGCGGTCCGGCCGGCCAGCACCGCAGTGCCGAGGCCGACGATCAGCAGGACGATCAGCAGGAGTGCCATGGCAGTAAGTCTTCGCTAATCGAGATGGTGCCACAACCGACTTTAAGTCGACGTCCATTGATATCCGGCCAATCGTCGGGCATCCTGGCAGCCATGCCGGTCCATGAGCCGAACCACAGGCCGATCCGCAAGGTCGCCGTCGTCGCCGTCCCCGGCGTGCAGCCGTTCGAGCTGGGCATCGCGTGGGAGGGCTTCGGCATC
>JAWWOL010000318.1:0-2911 GCA_033851695.1 Frankiales bacterium | reverse complement strand
CTTCAGGTCCGCTGCTGTCGTCGCCCACCGCGGATCGCGTGGGCTACCGTGGGCGTGGCGACGAGGAGGACCTGTGAGTGACGAGTGGGGCGCGGACGGCCTGGACCTGCCGGCCTACCTCGACCGGATCCGCTGGTCCGGCCGACAGGAGCCGACGGTGGAGGTGCTGGCCGCTTTGCACCGTGCCCACGTCGCGGCCATCCCGTTCGAGAACCTCGACGTCTTCGTCGGCCGGGGCATCTCGGTGGCGCTCGCGGACGTGCAGGACAAGCTGGTCGCTCGTCGTCGAGGCGGCTATTGCTACGAGCATTCCACCGTGTTCGGAGCCGCGCTCGAGCGGTTCGGCTTCGAGGTGCAGCGGGTCCTGGCTCGGGTCGGCGACCCCGGTGACGGCCGGCGGCCACGCACCCATCTGGCGCTGATCGTCACCCTCGGGCCCTCCCGGTGGCTGGCCGACGTCGGCTTCGGGTCTGGCCTGCTGGAGCCGGCGCCGCTCGACGGAACGCCTCGGCGGCAGGGCGGATGGACCCACCGGGTCATCGGCACCCCCAGCGCCTGGGCCCTGGAGGAGCTGGGGCCGGACGGGTGGACCTCGAGCCATCGCTTTGCCGAGGAGCAGGTGCACCCCTCGGATGTGCTGGTGTCCAACCACTTCAGCTCGACCTTCCCGCGGTCGCCGTTCGTCCGTCAGCTCGTCGCCGTGCGCAAGGATGAGCAGACCCTGACCTCGCTGAGGGGGCACGTGCTGACCACCTCCTACGCGGATGGCCGGGTCGCCGAGGAGAGGGTGCTTCCCGACGACGAGGTCACCGCGGTGCTGTCGTCGACGTTCGGGCTTGCGCTCACCCCAGCCGACCGCGTGGCTCTGTCGCGTGCCTTCGCGGCTACCCGTCCGGTTGGCTCAGCCGTTCCCGTCCAGCCGCAGCGGGAAGGGTTCTGAGGCCTGACGGGTTGAACGTGTCGCCGTCCCTGGATGCGCTGGCGGGGTGACCGCCGACAGACGACGCTCCCGAGCGTGGCAGTTGAGCATGGGCGATGCGGCGGGTTCGATTCCCCCGACGGCACGACACGTTGCCACCCCGGTCCGAGGACCGGGGTGGCTTCGTTGTCCAAGGGTCAGCGTTGTCCAAGGGTCCGCGTTGTCCAAGGGTCAGCCGAGCGAGCCGCCGACGTGGCCGGAGACGCGGGGTCCGCCGGCAAGCAGAAACTCCGGCGGCGGTGCGGTCATTGCGGTCTGCGGCCGGTCGTCGTCCGGGACGGGAAGGACCAGGGGCGGCGGCGCAGCGGGCAGACTCGGCAACGAGAACACCGGTGTGGCCGGGATGACATTGGACAGCACTTCACGCGGCGGCGCGGTGGGGACCGCCGTACCGCAGCTCGGGCAGCCCTTCCAGCGTGACTCGAGCCGCTCGCCGCAGCTGGCACAGGCAGGCCGGGTCAGGGCTGCCCGACACCACGGGCAGTACGACATCTCGGAGTCGACGTGGCGGGTGCAGGTGTGACAGTGCTTGTCGCTACTGGGATCCACGGCGTCGATGTGGGTGACCCGCAAGACCTCCTCGTACGTCGTGATGCCCTTGCGTGCCGCGACAAGAGCCGACATGCGCAGGGTGGCGACACCTTCGGCCTGCGCGACGGCGGAGAGCGCGGACTCGGTCGGGTTCTCCAGCAGGACGGCGCGCAGACCGGCCGTGATGGGGAGCACCTCGAAGATGCCGGTACGGCCCTTGTAGCCGGAGCCGCCGCAGTTGGAGCAGCCCTTTCCGATGCGCGGGGTCGCGCCCTCGAGCTCGTGGTCGGTCAGCCCGAGCAGGGTGAGGACCTCCTTCGAGGGGCGATGTGGCGTGCTGCAGTCCTTGCAGACCCGGCGGATCAGTCGCTGGGCCACCACGAGGGTCAGGGAGGATGCGACCAGGAAGGGTTCGACGCCCATGTCGACGATGCGCGTGATGGCGCGTACGGCGTCGTTGGTGTGCAACGTGGTGAGCACCAGGTGGCCGGTGAGCGAGGCCTGCAGCGACAGCTCGGCCGTCTCGGAGTCCCGGGTCTCGCCGACGAGGACGACGTCCGGGTCCTGGCGAAGCACGGAGCGGAGACCTGTGGCGAACGTCATCCCGGTCTTCACGTTGATCTGGACCTGGGTGATGCCGGGGAACTGCACCTCGACCGGGTCCTCGAGGGTGACGACGTTGCGCTCGGGGCTCAGCGTCGCCTGGATCGCCGCGTACAGGGTGTTGGTCTTGCCAGAGCCGGTCGGCCCGGTGATCAGGATCAGGCCCTGCGGTGCCTCGAGTGCCGCGTGCAGCAGGTCGAGCTGGAAGGGCTCCATGCCGCTCCGGTCCAGGGCGGGGATGTCCTCACCGCGGGAGAGCAGCCGGATGACGATCTTCTCCCCGTGCAGGCTGGGCAGCGTCGACACCCGCGCGTCGAGCGGCAGGCCGTTGAGGGACAGCCGCGCTCTGCCGTCCTGCGGCTTGCGGCGTTCGGCGATGTCGAGGCCGGCGACGATCTTGATCCGACTGGCGATGGCGGGCGCGGCTGACCGCGGCACGGTCATGACATCGCGCAGGACGCCGTCGATGCGGAACCGGATGCGCAGCGCGTTGGACTGCGGCTCGATGTGGATGTCGCTGGCCTTGCTGGAAGCCGCGTCCTTGAAGATCACGTCGACCAGCCGCACGATCGGCGCCGTGTGGGCGGCCTTGTCGGCGTCGGTGTCGGTCGGCAGCGCCGCGGCGATCGTCTCCGCGTCGAACAGCGACGCCATCTCGGAGTTGTCGGCGAGGCTCCAGGCGCGCCGCAACTGGTCGTGCACCTGGGTGTTGGTGGCGATCACGACTCGGAGGTGACCGGCGCCGGTGTGGAAACGTACGTCGTCCAGGGCCAGCAGGTTGGTCGGGTCGCTCACGGC